>NZ_JBHNPV010000078.1:0-5970 GCF_059082735.1 Actinotignum sp. usb-actsch-rep-73
TCTGGCGCTACGGTCTTTTTATCTACCATCGCGATAACTGGAATGCGCTCTTGCGGGGTGTCCTTGGAGCTAATGAAACGCTGGTAATTCGAAAGGTTTGGGATGTAAACGCCGATGTTTTTATCAACAATGTCGCTATCTGAATTTGAATCCTCAGCATAGGCAATGATTTTCTCGTATGCTGCTTTAACTTTTGCCCCCTCAGGAGTATCAATTCTTCCGAAACCGTGAGTTTTCTGGGAATCTACGCCATCTTTAGCTACTATTTCGCGGATTTTCTCTAAGGTGAAAGAGTCTGACCAGTAGTAGACAGCAAGCTGAGTAGCTGCGCGGAACTCGGTGGAAGTCAGCCCAGTGCCAAAAGTTTTCTTGTTATTTGGATAGCCGGCCTCGATGACCTTACGAATTTTAAGAGCAAGAGTAGCTGGATCTTGCACCTTGGGAGTATTGGCATACTGAGCCAAGCCATCGAAAACATAGCGTGCTGTGAAATTGACTTCTTTCCCAGTCACATCTGGGTCGATGTTTTCACCATAGTTATAAGAGTCCGGTGGTTGGTTCAGATCCATATTGAAGCAATAAATGACCTCGTCTCCTGCGGCAGACTCGTTTTTAGTATCCCGATCAACATAGTAGTTTTTGCCGTAAGGATTCTGTCCCCAATGAGGAGTTTCGTCATTGAAATCGTTATAGGCTCTTACTGGAGTTGCGTCTACCGGAGAAAAGCTCAAAACTGTTGACGGGGCTTCGATTGTGCCTTTATCTGTTACGGTAAAGCTGATCGGCTCTGCTACATCATAGTCCTTCGGTGCAGAAGTTTCGGTAAGCGTATATGTACCAGGAGCAAGCTTTACTTCATGCGGGCTTGTTGATGATGTCCAGGTTTGTGGATCGCCTCCCGGAATTGAGAGGCTTAAGTGTGCATCTTTGAGCTCAGAAGAAGTATTATCTTCCGCTACTTTGCTTATCCTGACGGGGTAAGTGGCGGAATCCGCAGCGGAAGCTTGAGCGGTTGCTATTCCGCCAGTGAGTATGAGAGCGCTCGTCGATATAGCGACTATTAATGATTTGCGAAAAGTGGGCAACATTATACATTCGCCTTTCTTGGTAGATGCACGCTGTTACGGTTGCATCCTAAGCGGTTTCTGTAGAAAAAATGGCGTTTTAATAGGAAAAATGCTGATATCATCGCAAGAAATGAGTGACAAATGTCACATTATGGAAAATTCTTTAGGAGCATGTTCCGTATGCCCTATTAGCTAAATTTTTACGTCTAGTCGATCTAAATATTTGAGCGGGCGACGGGATCCCCAGTGCCACACCGCGGCACAGTGGGCCCATTTCAATTCCCGGCCCGACACTAAAACCGACACGCCATCTAAAGCACCACGTTTGCGCCTATAGCCCCACAATTCGGGCATTAGCACTAAAACCGACCACAAGGGAACAACCTTGTGGCCGGCTACAAGAGACTTAGACGTTCATTTTGATACAAGACTGGCTTGGGGGCAGATTCATTCGGTAGGGGGTGTTTTCCAAAGACGGGGGTAGAATTGCTGGTTTTTATTGCTGTGAGCGAGTTAGCTGGCCGATTATTCGTCTTTGAAGATGACGCTGATGGCTCCATTAGCGTTGATAATGGCGTGGTCGACGAGGGTGTTCCATGCTTGGTCGCTGTATGCGAGTGGTGGCAGGGTGGCGAGGTAGAAGTGGACTTTGATGGCTTGTGCTCGGCGGTGGCGCAGATCGTCGATCTTGTCGGTGATGTGCTGGTGCTCGGTCTCGAGTTGGCGGTGTCGGGTTTCGAGCTGGTGGTAGCGGCGGTCGTAGTCGTCGGGGTCGTGGGCTGTGGCTGCTGCGGTGGTGATGAGTTGGTTCATCAGCGTGATCGTTTCTTCGATCCGCTCCCCTAGCGTGGCCTGCTGAGTTTCCAACTCGCGGGTGTCGTAGACGGTTTCGTCGAGCAGGCACATGGTGTCATCGAGAACGTCAGTGTTGGTGACGCGCTCAGCCAGGGCGGCGACGAAGGCGTTTTTGATCTGCTCCTCGGTGACGTGGGGTGTCGCGCAACGATGAATTTTCTTGTATTTGTTGTTGCAGCGCCAGATATAGCGGCGGTATTTGCTGGTGGAGTGCCACACTTTCCTCCCGAATGAGCCACTACACTCGCTGCAGGTGATCTTGTTGGCAAAGGGGTGGGTATTAGAGGTGCCTTTGCCTGCGCGGCGGGCGAGTTCTGTTTGGACCACGTCCCAGGTGGCTGGGGTGATGATGGGTTCGTGGTTGCCGGTGACGTAGTACTGGGGTACTTCGCCTTCGTTGACTTTCATGGTTTTGGTCAGGAAGTCGGTAGTGAAGCTCTTTTGGAGCAGCGCGTCGCCTTTGTATTTCTCGTTGGTCAGGATCGATCGCACAGTCGAGGGCGACCAGATTTGTTTGCCACGCGGTGTAGGAATCTGATCAGCGGTGAGTTCTTTGGCGATGGTTTGAGGGGTTGCGCCTTCTAGGAAGCGGGCGTAAATGCGCCGCACGATCGGGGCTTGGGTTTCGTCGATGGCGAGGTTTCCCTCCTCGCCTTTCTTGTAGCCCAACAGTGAAGCGTAGGGAACCATGATTTTCCCGTCGGCGAAGCGTTTACGGTGGCCCCAGGTGACGTTCTCGGAAATTGAGCGGGATTCTTCTTGCGCCAGACTCGACATGATCGTGATGAGTAATTCGCCTTTGGCGTCAAAGGTGTAAATATTTTCCTTCTGAAAATAGACCTCGACGCCTGCATCCTTGAGCTTGCGCACGGTAGTGAGCGAGTCGACGGTGTTGCGAGCAAACCGGGACACACTCTTGGTGAGGATCAGGTCGATTTTGCCTGCCAGAGCGTCATCGATCATGGTTTGGAATCCTTCACGGCGTTTCATAGAAGTGCCAGAGATGCCCTCATCGGAATACATGCCCGCGAACTGCCAATCATTACGGGAGCGAATGTAGGTGGTGTAGTAGTCGATTTGGGCCTCATACGAGGAGGTTTGTTCTTCCATCTCGGTAGAGACGCGAGCGTAGGCGGCGACCCTTCTGCGCGCTGGTACCCCAGACGGGGTTGTGACATTCCCAAATTTCTTTGTTGCGGGTATCGCTGTGACGGTGCGACTCATGCCAACCTCCCCTCACTGGTTAACCCCACTGGTGTCATGGTTCCATCCGCGAGGTGGAAGGTGAGCTGATGCTCGAAGGCCTCGATCATCACGATCTGCTCGCCAACCTGGACGGGGTCGAAACCCTGGGTGCCGAGCATGTATGCGCAGGCGTGTTCGAGGAGGCTTTCGCGTAGATTATGTCCGCCGCAGGGGTTGCCGTTCCCGGTGCAGGCACTCCAGCAGCGCCAGAACTTGTATGAGGTTCCAGACTTGTAGGTGCGGGTTTTGCGTTGATAGCTCTTCCCACACGCACCACAACAGATTCGTCCAGTGAATACGCCCGTGTTCTTTGACGGGGTCGCCGCCGGGCCCACCTCACGCCTGTGCGCGATTTCTGCTTGCACCGCGTCAAACATCGCCTCGTCAATGATTGGTGGGAGGGCTTGCTCGACCCAGTAGCGTGGCAGCTCCCCGTTGTTGAGGGCACGTGTGGGTGCTTGGATTGTGGGGCGGTACATTTTCTGTAGCATTTGGCAGCCCTTGTAGCGCTCGTTTTCGAGCATGCGACGAAACACTGACCCGTAGAACCGTCGCCCTCCCCGAGAGCGTTTACCTTCAGCATTGAGCATCGTCGCGGTTTTCTCCGGGCTGATCCCATCGAGATAATTAGCAAACAGTAAGCGCACAATCTTGGCTTCTTCGTCAATGATGGTGAACTCGCCGTTTGCCCAGCTATAGCCGTAGACGACGAAAGAATTTGTGCCACCATTCTTGTACCGGTTGCGGATCGCCCATTTGACGTTCTGGGATAGTGAACGGGATTCTTCTTGAGCAAACGACGCCAACAAGGTCAGTAGGAGTTCCCCGTCAGCGCTGAGGGTGTCGATCTGTTCACGCTCGAAACGCACCGCCACACCAAGATCTTTGAGATCACGGACCGTAGCGAGCAGGTCGACAGTGTTGCGGGCAAGGCGAGAGATCGACTTCGTCAAAATAACGTCAATGCCGCCTGCCTTAGCGGTGTCCATGAGGTGTTTGAATCCATCGCGATGCTTGGTGGAGGTGCCGGTAATACCTTCGTCGATAAATACCCCGACATAGTCCCACCCAGGGGTGGATTGAATCAGATGGGAGTAGTACGATACCTGGGCGGCGATCGACGACAATTGCCGTTCGTGCTCAGTGGACACCCGCGCGTAGGCCGCTACCCTCAACCGCTGCGGCCGTGCTGGTCTCGCCGGGATCACCCTCATCTCACCCACGTATCTCAATCTCCTTACACTGCTCGTTTCCCCTAATAAATAAGGGGTTCAGCTGGTTGTATCCATCTACGCTCTAAACCCGCGTTTTATCCAGTCGAACCCGCAAAATCAGCCCACCAACAACAGCAGGAAACTCCCCCGCCACACGAGTCAACACCACGCGGGCTTCACTGTCCGTCAGTGCACCAGTGTCAGTGAGCCGATCAATGAACCCCACAACCCTGGCTAGATCAACCTCGGCATCAAACACGCCCTTGGTCATCGACTGCCACCCTTGGTGCCGAACCGGTGGCGGATGTAGCAGGCATGGCAGCAGTACTTACGCCCCGCATTCCCATACGCTTGAAAAGGCATGTCACAGTTTGCGCACGTGAACTCATAGAAGGCTTTGCGGGTGCCTGCTTCTGGGTGGGTATGCCAGAACGCCCGCCGATGCTCGCTACAGCAAAATGATGGTTTCTTCCCATCCGCGCGTTGCGACAGTTTGATTCCGCACCAGCGGCACCACCGCCCATCAGGGTCAGCTTTCGCTGTTGGTTCGATACCTGTGCGGGTGACATAGGCGCGGATCTGATCGCGGCTGACCGCAAGACGTGCAGCGATCGCCTTATACCCAAGCCCGCCCAAGCGCATGCGCCTGGCTGCTTGTTTTTCTCTCTCATCTAACGCCATCACTGGCCTCCTCTCCGTAGAAGGCCACGAATGCGTGCCGAGTTAACCCTTCGCCGGAGGTCGCGTGTGGGCCTTCTGCCCATACGCCCTCGGGCACCTGCGAATCCGGACGGGTAAGAAAACCTCAAGAATGATGAAAAGCCCCGCCACCACCGGCTCCCCGAGAATCTGGGAAGTCACAGTGGTGACGGGGCTAAGTTCGTTGACCTCTAGCTGTTAGTAGCCGAGCTTGGCGTTGACTCGCGCCTGGACAGCGCTGTAGAGATTTCCGAGGCGGCGCTTACGATCTTCACCGTTGCCGTACTCGCCACGGATCACGGTGTCGGCAAGAGCATCAATGTTGGGACCCGCAGGCTTGGCGGCAGGTGCACGGCCCGCGAGCTTCTCATTTACGCGAGCTTGCACGGCGGCGTAGTTGGCTCCGAGGCGGAGCTTGCGCTCCTCCCCATTGCCGTAATCACCGCGAATCACTGCATCAGCCAATGCGTCGATGTTGGGCCCTGCTGGCTTCGGGGCGGATGCGTTGCCGGAAAGCTTCTCGTTCACTCGCTGTTGGACAGCCGCGTAGTTGGCTCCGAGGCGGAGCTTACGCTCCTCCCCGTTCCCGTACTCGCCGCGAATCACCGCGTCGGCGAGGGTGTCGATGTTCGGCGTTGCAGGAGCAGGTGCTGGTGCTGGTGCTGGGGTGTTGCCGGTCATTTGGTCATACCAAGACTGGGCGCGAGCCATGTAGGCGGTGTGCTGGGAGCCAGCCAATGAGGCTGGGCAGGCGGTTGGGATGAAGTCTTTGTGCCCGAACACGTTCTTGCCCCACGCCGGGCGGCCAAGGCCGTAGAACTTGCAAACGGCCGCGACGAGGTGTGCACCGTTATCCAGGCAGGCTTCGGATACCGCCCACGGGTTCGAGG
>NZ_JBHNPV010000079.1:0-15292 GCF_059082735.1 Actinotignum sp. usb-actsch-rep-73
TCTTTAAAGAGCGCGCTTGATGGGGGCGCGGCGATCTTCTTGACCTTGGGTAGTTTTGCTACGTCGAAGAATCCGGCTACGTTGAGGTCGCGTGTGGTCCAGCCCGTAGCAATTGCCGCCTTGTATGCGTTCTTGTATGAAGATACGACTGCTTCAAGTTGGATCATCGCCTGGCCGAGGTTACGCACTGCGTCCTCCCGGTTCTCATCGTGGTTTAACAGTTTGGTCACTGGGTCGAATGGGTTTGACATTCAAAGTTTTCCTTTCACTTCACAAAAAGCCACGGGTTAATGGCTTCGCCCGTTACGTAGGTTGTGCGCGCACACATGCGCACAACCACCAGACCAAACCGAACCGAACTCGCAACGCGGTCGGTCGCGCGTAGGCGACGACTATCAAGAGTGATCGTGTCTCACAGCGAAGCGGTGCGCCACTGCGCTTCACCATCGCAACGACAGGCGTAGCCACGCACCTTAACGTCGCAACGCTAGGCGCAACCGTGCCCCTCGCCGTCGCATTCGCGCGTGCTCCGCGACTCACTCCGCTGCTCATCGCGGACAGTGGTCAAGCCACATCCATGTAGCTTGCACCCCTAGCCAATCAAACGCACAAGGTGCGTTTCCCTCGCACCCTAGCGCACACGACAGTGTGCGCGGTCGCCTGGGGAGCAAGCTATATGATAATGGTACCATTATCAGGCTTGCAGGTAGACACGTGGTTCTACCTGGGGCACACTAGGAGTGTGATCCCTTCGGGTCGCTACGCTGAGGAGATTGAGACTGATGAGTGGGTCGGACAAGCCGGATAGGCAGCGCGTTGCATCGCGCGATGTTCGTCGCGCTCCCCGATCGATTAACGGCCTTCAGCGTTCGTCGTTGCGTGTTCACCTCACAAGTAAAGAGCGGGCGTTGCTTGAAGCTAAGGCGAACAATCAAGGCTGGTCACTCTCTCGCACTCTCGTCCACGCTGCGTTGCATCCAGCTTCGGCACAAGAAATTGATACCGACAATCTTGCAGAGGTTATTACCGACTTGCGCGATTACCGTCGCAAGCTCACCGGCTTGGCTAACAACCTCAACCAGCTCACTCGCTACGCTCACGTCAAAGGGGAGTTGCCTAAACATATTGATGATGTGCTAGGCCAGGTTGAGCGTAGCGTTGATGAGATCAACTATTTGCTTGCGAGTGTGCGCCGATGATGCCCAACATTGTTGGTGGTGGCGACACTGGTGGTCTCATGCGTTACTTGGTTGGTCCTGGACGCGCGAACGAACATGTCGAGCCGCACTTGGTGGCTGGCTCAAGGACGATCATGAACAGGTGGGGCGACTGGTCAGAACTGTCGCTTGCTCAAGCAAGCGAGATAGCGAACTATCTCGACTCATTCATGCACGAGACCGAACGCTTCGTGAGCGGACCTATCCGCAAGTTTGATCCTGAAATGGGTAAGACACGCGTCGCTGATTACGGTCCAAACCACGTGTGGCACTGTTCTTTGTCCCTGTCCCCCGATGAGGGTCCATTGTCTGAGGACAAGTGGGCGGCAATCGCGCGCGACTTCATGGACGAGATGGAGTTCACCGTCGCGTCAGGCAAGGCTGAGTGCCGGTGGGTGGCGATCCATCACGGCACGTCTAAGAACGGTGGGGATCACATTCACATTGCCGCGAACATTGTTCGCGAGGACGGCACGAGGTGGAACTCGTGGAACGATCAACCACGTAGCCAGCGCGCGTGCAACATGCTTGAGCACAAGTACGGGCTACGCATTGTTGAGTCGCGTGAACACGCGCGCAGCTCCAAGTGTGACAGCGCTCAAGCACTCAACGCTGCACGGCGCGCGGGCAAGCAGGTGACCGACCGGGCCGCGCTTGAGTCACGCTTGCGCGCAGCATCTAAGGCTGCGACTAGCGAGGTGGACTTCATTGCCCGCGCCCGTGGCCTGGGCGTGAGGTTGCGCCCACGCTTTGCTAAAGGCCGCACCGACGTGGTGGTGGGCTACTCGGCTGCGCTACACACTAAGCCGGGCGTCAAGACGCAATGGTATGCGGGCGGTTCCATCGCGCGTGACCTCACGCTTCGTGCGCTGCGTGATCGTTGGCCAGACACTATCGAGTCCGCCACTGACGCGGTGGGCGCGTGGCAAGACGCATGGAAGGGCATGCCCCTGTCAGGCGGCCGCCGCTCATACACGAGGGAGGAATGGCTTGGCCACAAGCGCGGCCTGGACATCTACCGCGACCAGCTGAGCAACGTTGATCCAACTGATCGATTGGCTCTTGCTAACGCCACTAATGATGTGGCTGGTCTACTCGCTGCCGCTGCACAGCAACCAGACTTAAGCGATGAGATGAGAGGCGCGCTGGACTACTGCGCGCGCCAAGTGGGGCGTAGCGGGCAACTCAAACAACGGCCCGCACAAAAGAGTGGGACAAGCCCGTGGGTTGTCCTTGGAGCCCAACTGCTCAGCACCGCTGTTACTCCAAAGAACAGTGAAGTCTCCTACGCGCTTGCCCTGGTGGCAACAATGGAGCTAGTAAAAGCGTTGGCCGACCTATACCGGCAAGCCCAACAGGCCAACACTGCGGCCGCAATGCTGCGTGACACGCGCGGCGTGTACGAGCGCGTGCGCATGGAAGCCCCCTATCTGCAAGCCACTACGCAGTTGCAGGCTGAGCCGGTGCCTTTGCAGCAAGACACGCTCCCGGAAATCACGACTGAGCCGGAGCCGCCACTTTCACCTGAACAGATCATCGAGCCGGCAGTGGCGCGGGCCAGCGTAGGTGAAGAGGCGGAGATTGAGCGTATCGGCCAGCGCACCCCTTGGCTTGCCACTCCCCAAGGCTTTACCACTCCAACAGAGCACAGTGATAGTCGCACTAACCATAGTCACCGCGATTACATGAGCGAACTACGTCAATCCCTATTCCAAACCCCGGCCCAAGCCCAAGCAAGCGAGAACCAGGGCACGCAACAAGAACAAACCTCCACGAGCGGGACAGACGCTAGTGAAGCAGGTAAACGCTCCAAGCCGCCACTACCTGGTATTGGAGAGGTCCCGCAGATTAAGAAGGTAGGCCCCACCCGCCACCGGAGCAAACCAACGTGGCTACCACCCAAGCGTGGTGGGCAGTCCCGCTCCAGGTAGTGCGCGCACAGTCCACGTAGCGGGTATGAGTGAAGAAGTAGATACCCCTGGCCTGTACTACCCCACCGTGGACGTGTTCGTTCGTGATTTTCTTGTGCGCATCTACGAGCGCGCCTTACCTAAAGGGCGGATGACGTGGTGTCCGCAATGGTGGAAGCATGATGAAGCGGTCTACCGCTTGCAAGCCTTATGGCTTGCTTGGGAGCACATGCGCGTCCACGATGGACCGCTAGCAGCTGCGCAGTGGCTGGTAAGCTACGCTGATCCAATCATGGCGGTACTACTCGACAATGACGGCCCCTTCAAAGGCTGTAGCGTCGAGGGCGGGCATCGCGACATGCGGCCTCACCCTGATGGGGAGCTTCCTTGTGAGCCAGCCGCTCCTGACATTATCCAGCCGCGCGAATAATGACGAGCGGCCGACACTATGTAGTGTCGGCCGCCCTCTCACTCGGTCTACATGTGGCGGGTCTGTACACGCACCGCCTTCTTACTTGGCACTCGCGCGAAAGTAGTGTTCGTCTTACCGCTCTTGCGCGTGGCCGTCCTAGCGGGCTGGTGTAGTCCCGTGTCGGCAGTCATCGCCGCGCGCACCGCCTGCGGGTCTGCTCCCTGATCGAGCAAAGACTGGGCGTGCGCCTGTCGGGCCTGCATCGTATCCCACGCCACCTCAGCGCCGCGCCCGGCATGCTTGGCCTCGCTCATCTCTTTCACCGCCGCGCCTTCTGCACCCTCGCTAGACTCGCCCGCCTTGAGCTCCTGCCTCGCCTCGCGCCCTTCTCGGCCTTCAACGCCCGCCTGACGCTGAGCGTGAGCGGCCATGCCAACGGCTTCGGCGTACATCTGCTCAGCTGCTTGAATGTCGGGATAAATATCGCGCACCCGCTGCGCGATATGAGCGTCCCCGTCTAGCCACTGGGATAAGTCTTTTTGCCAGAGACTATTGAGCCAATCCGGGGCAGTGTCCTTCTGCTCTTGCACGTAGTCCAAGATCGCCTCGGCCCGATCCTGACCCACCATCTGATAGTCCCCGTCCTGATAGGCCCGGTACAACACTTCTTGCACGGCCGGTTTCAACTCGGCCGCGTCCTCCCCATCGAGCACGGGAGCGTCCTTCAGTGCCTCGTCCACACTGGGAATACCACTAGCGGTTGCTAGTGGCCCGTGAACGTCAATGCCCCACCGCTCTTTAGCCTCCCTCTCACACCTGCGCGCAGCTAACTCTGCCTGGGGGTCAATATCGCTAAAACGGCGTGCCACCCCGTAAACGTAGGCTGCGTCATCTTCGACGGCGGTGTGCCACCACTTATCGTCAAGGGCTTGAGAGTAAACCTTTTGCGCTAACAGGCGCTCATCCTCAATCGCCCTTCGCAACGCTCTCTCATGCTGGACTGAGGATTGTTCAGCCTTGCGTAAGACTTGTTCTCTGCGCATGGCCATGAAACGGCCCACCGCCATCGCTACCCGCCATGCGCGCACCATTTCCGCGCTGGTCTCATTCAACACGTGATCTGCCATAGTATTCTCCCTTAACTACTTGCCCGGCTGATAATCTTCCTGGTCCCAAAACGGGATCAGTCGCACCAAAGTGGCTACCGCGCCAGAAGCGAACACCCACGCCCTGCCCTGGGGGAGTGCCTGCAAGTCCGACACGGTGGCAATAGGCCGCTGCTGGGATGCCTTAGATGTTGAATACGACCTGCCCTGAGAAGAACTTGAAATCTGGGTAGAGTCCACCCAATGTGTACCAATCAGTTCTGAGAGGTTGCGCAAAAAGTCTGGCTCTGACACGCCACCGCCATACACCTTCACATTCGCGGCCGACCAAAGGGCCTTCATGCCCTTATCGCCCCACACTCGCTCACCCTGACTCCACGACTGCAACACCGTGTCTACACACAGCCCGCGAGAACCAAAATGGGAATACTGCGAGGGCAGTTCGTTCCACCGACACACATTCGCCGCCTCGTCCAACTCGATCAGCATGGGAGTAGCCAACCTGCCGCCCGCCTGGCTAGTGGCGTAGGCCGTGGCCGCTTCAACCACGGCCACGGTAAGCGGGGTGACAATCTGGGTTGCGCTCCCGCGTCCTTCTTGCGACAAGCAATACAAGGTTTGCTTGGTCTTAACGAACTCGCTTGGGTGAAACTCGGGCATACCCTTGACGGGGGTGACCCAACGCATCAGGCGCGTGTTATTCAAAAAGTGCATGATCCGCACCGCGCCACCATACACACTGCCGCGCGTTTCAGCGGGCATGCCCATAAACCCTTCCAGGCTAGTAGCAGCTTTCAACAGATCATCTCGCACGTCATCCTCAGCGCACTCGCCTGCAAGGCTGCGGAGCAACAGAACCGGCTCATCATTAGTCTGGTCAGCCAACCACGTGTGCAGAGCCGTGATTGGCTTGCCTGCCGTGGCGGCCGCTAACAGCATCGGGGCGATCAGTTGGCACGCCCACTGATCCCACATGTCGTTGCCGTCCTTATTCGACACGTCCTCAGCAGATAAAAACATGTCTGCCAACGCGCCTGCCTGCACATAATCAGTCACGTACGACAGCGGGTTCCACCACCACGACTGTTCTTCACCAGCGAGGCCTTGGGGGTCAAACACCCACGCTTGTTCACCCGTGGCCTGAGCACGACGCGTGCGGGTCTCATCTACTATGTCCCGTTTGTTCGACGTGGCCACAACCGCGCCAGGAGCAGCGAAAATGCGGGGCACCACCCACGAGGTGGTCTTACCTGTACGCGGCCCTGCAATCGTGATACACACGTCCTCAAACGATGACATGACCGGTATCCCACCAGCCACCGTGCGACCCACCGGGAATCCGAGGGCACCACTCACGCCTAAACGCTTCGCTTTAGCGGCCACAGCCGCCTTCGTGATCGGCTCAATATCTTTACCCCTACCAGCCCACTGCGCGGCCTCATCACCGCGCCTAGAGCGCTTAGAGCGGCGTGGAAGTGCCAGAACCAGACCAGTAAGGACAAGGATGAGGAGGGCAACGCCTACCCCGCCAATCCACCAATACACTTCGCCGGTCGGGTCAAGCCGGCCCTGAAACACCTCGATCATGAGAGTAAACGGGTTCCACGAAACCCCGTCTACCCCGCGCCAGAGCGCCCAAGCGTGTGCGCCAAGAGTGATAAGTAGGCTAGCTGCGCCCACAATGGCGATAAAGACCGCCATTACAACAGTGGACGGCTCCCACGTGGATACATCATCGCGCGCACTCATCTTCTTTTGTTCCACCGTTGGTTCGTATCCGACAAGGCAGCCTCCCCCGCTACGAAACGCACCTGGAACGGTGTGCCCGGAGCGTTGGAGGTTTTCAACATGAACTTGCCCATGCCAAGAGGCGGGGCGTCCCTACCCGTGGTGGGGTCGTACGTGCCCGGAGCATTCCACGAGGTCAGCATCGACTTTTCCTTCTCAGTCAAAGAAAACACGCCCTCCAACAACTCCATCTCACGGGCGGGAAGGCCACCTAAAAACAGCATTTTCGACCGCTCAACAAACCCCAAGGCTTTCAGCCGGTCTGCCGGGGAAGCCAGAGCGTTAAAATCTGCCATCGAGTGCGTGACCATCAGCTGGCCCACACCCACCGTGCGGTTCAGACGAGTAAGAGAGTCAATACGCTCAACCAAGCCCGATGAGGCGCGCAAAATACGCCACAGCTCATCCATGACAATCTTGTAACGCCGCCTCGGAGCAACACCCGCATCAGCCAGTGTCTGCGCGATCTCCACGGTCGCAAACCCGTACGACCACGTAGCAAGCAACAACGCGGCCTGTAGGTCCTCTGAGGCTTCCTTAAATGCGGACACGTCAAACACTACGGAACGATCCATCATCATCGGCGTTGTAGTCTCCACCGCGAATAGACCGCCAAAGCGGCCCGACAACAAAGCCATGAGCGACGCTTCCAAGCTCTCGGTGACCGTCCGGTAATGGTTAATATCGCCGCGATCCAGTGCGGCTGCGCGGAGCTCATCTGGAGCGGAGCGCACAACCTCCAAAAGGTCAGCCAACACTACTGGCCGATCATAGGTCTCCAAAATACGAATAGCCTCGTCAACAATCGTCTCCTCCCTATCTGAAGGTGGCGTGCGACGAATAATGTGGATGAGGGAGCACACCATGTCTTTCTTACGCTCATGGGCTGCGGCCAGGAGCTTGTCACGATCCTCAAACTTGCCTGCCGCTTCCAACAACTCCACGGCCTCACGCACGTTGCCAGCATCGAGTGGGTTAATACCCGCACCACCATGCTCAATACTGATGACTTGCCCGCCAAGGGCTTCAATCAACGCCACATAGTCTGGCTTAATATCGCCCAGAACCATCGTGTGCACCCCGAACCCGGCTGAAGCGGTAATCATGCGCCGAACCAGAGAGGACTTACCCAAACCGTTCAAACCGAGCACCATTGCCGAAGGGGCACTAATCAAACCGCGCTCAAACCATGAGATTTCGTCGGCGCACACTGCTCCCCCACCATGCAAGGCCCGACCAAGGGGCGCTCCCACTAAAGCCGTGTTCGACCCCACGATGAAAGGGAACATGCCACACACTTGTTTCGACGTGGCGCGCCACGGCTGGATCAGCGGCTGATTAGCTACCGTGCCAGAACCAGGCTTGCCCCTACTGCTAGTAGTGGTAGAGCTGGTGAAAAGAGCTGATACCAGGTCAGTTACAAAAGCCACGCCTACCAGCCTCCAGACAATGCCTGCGAAGCCGGGCGAAGCCCTAAAGGTAGGCCGAGTGCGAACGCGCTATCCTGCGCACCATAAGCCGGGCGCACCAAAAGACGTGAAGAAGCGGCCAACGCCTGGACCGCGCTAGAAGTATCATCAAGCTCATCGGCACTCGTTGTAGCGCTAATAATCAGCGCGAAATCCAACAAGCCCGCGCCCGACGCTTCCTCATCAGCCACCTGCTGAGCTGCACGAAGCTCCCTACGCGCAGTAGCGGTAGGCCGAGGCGTGTTCTCCACCCGCGCGGCCGCGCGGTTCACATCCGCATCCGCCGCCCCTGGAGCCTTGGCCGCATCCAAAGGCCGGTACACAATAGTGACGCGCTTGCGCTGCACGTCACGAGACGGCTCTAAAATCTTGCGCAACACGCCAGATTGGACATACCCGCGCGCAGGCCTCGACATCACCCACGTGCGTGAAAGACCCGAATCATGCCGGTAATGATCCCACTGGGCCACAGCTCTCATAGGCCCGGCATCCTCCCACGTCAAAGCAACGTCCTCACCAGCATTAGCTGCCTGCTCAAACAAGGCTTCACTCGCCGGATCAAACGCCACGCGCGTGAGCTGACACACCTCACGCGCGGTCAAAAGATGCACCCCGCCCGCGCCTGTGCCCATCAGCGTTTGAGTAAGACCCGGCAAGTCCGAAGAAATACGTGAAACAACTTGCGGACGCTTCTTAGCCGAAGCGCCCATCTTAGACGGGTCAAACGTGAGCGTAATCCACGCGCGCACCCTCGCCGCACCCTGCCCATAATCATCGACCACACGGGTCAGAATCTGGCGGGCTACCAGCGGGGCCTGATCGCTCATGCGAGCACCCACCTCGCGGCGAAGCCGATCCCCACTATCAGGAATCGTCTCCACACACACGCTGGCCTGAGCCACGCCCATTTGCCCGCCCAAATCACCAAGCCACATGCCCCACAATGCCACCTGGTGATCCACCGTGTCCTGATCGGTCAAACCGCCCCCCTCAGGTGAGACAGACATGACCACGCTGAGCGTGCCATCCCCATGCTCAACCAAACCATAGGGACGCTCATAAGAGTCCTTATGCTCACTCAGACGCGAGCCGTACAACATTCCAGGTAGGTGACACTTACCCTGCGTTGGATCAACCGCAAGACCACCAGAAGCATGAATGTTCGACTTCCTACGCGCCGCCCGCCGAAAACGCATCTTTTGCCTCATCCTTTCTAAAACCGACACTCCGTGCACGTCGCGCGTAATCACAAGCAACACTCCGCCTGCCCACGCCACGGCGACAAGAGCTGCCACCATCACGCCTTTGGACATGGCCACCACCGACACCACGGCCAGGCCAAGCAAAACAATCAACGACTCACCAAAACCGAGCTTGCCAAGCCCTGCGCGACGTGGAACCCGCCAGTTGCCGTACGTGCGAACCTTTACCGCCTCATCACTCACCACTGAGCCTCCTGCCCACCATTAGGCCCGCCACCAGCCGTATCTGCCGCCTCACTCGCACCCGATGGGGCCTGCCCGTCCGCGCTAGGCACCGCATCTTGCCCGCTGGCCCCAGTCTGGCCACTAGCTCCAGACGGTCCTGTAGCGCCGTCTTGACCGTTAGACCCAGAAGCTCCCGCCGACCCTGAAACACCAGGCGAACTATTCTCGCCGCCGCCAGGCGAACCACCCGAAACCGCGCCATTGATTGCCCCGTGAGCTGCTTGTCCTGCGCCAAGGGCAGCGCCTGCTACTTCGGTAGCGCCACCACTAGCGGCCGCACCCGCGCCCCTGGCGACCGTCATCGCGCCAGTAGCTAGAACCGCGCCCGCACCAGCACCAGCGCCAGAACCGCCACTACTGAGCGCTTCGGTGGCTGGAACCATGAAAGTAATCAGTGCGGGCAACGACAGTACCGCCAAAATCATCATGATTACCCCGGTAATGAAACGAGTAAGCTCATCACCATCAGCAATAGACCACGACTCGCCCTGCACCAGCTTGATTGCCACCGCGTAAATGATTGACGCGGCCGGTTTGAACATTAAGAACGCGAAAAACCAGGCGATGATCTTGCTCAGCCATGCCCTACCCCACTTGGTAGAAAACGCTCCCGCCGCCACAGGCATGATCCCAACCAGCAAAATCAGCATCGATGAGCGGATAAACATCAGGCCAATCTGCACCAGGTTTGCCACCAGTGCACCCAAGCCGCCCACGATCAAAATCGTTAGCCCCAGGCCACCGTTAATACCAGTGACGTTGAGAATCTTGACGCCAAACTGTCCTGCATCACCATCTATAACCAAGCCAATAACCCACGTGGAAAACTCATCTGAGGCCTCCACCAGTAGCTGGCCTGCGCCAACAGAAACACTGGAAACCAAAGCGAGAGCTAACAGGGCGTGCAAGACGTTCATCGCACCCTCGCCGCGCTTAGAAAGGGCCAAGTGAATACCAGCGACCATAAACGAGCCGATAGCTAAAGCCAGTACGAGGAGACGAGTGGTGGAATGGATGAAACCAACCGCAGAATCGGCTCCAGTCAGGCTAGGCGTGCCAACGCCTAGCCATACCGTGCCGACTTTCAGCAACGTGGCCGACACGTCCTGAATGATGTTGAACGCCCACTGGGCAATAATGTTCTCACTCGCCTCAGTCGCGGCCTCGCTAATTTTGCACGACAATTCCCAGAAATGACACATTTACGCGCCCCACTCCACGAACCCCTCTAAAGGCAGCGAATCAATAATCCGCTCACCCCACGAATCAGTAGACGGAGCCTCCACCTTCCAATCCCCGTCCTGCCACATCAGCACCACCGGGAACCCCATCATCTTGTCGGGAGAGGCCACGGGTGAAACAGCGAGAACCACCATCGCGTTATCAGGGCCGCGATCTTCATACTTAAACCCGTGAATCATCACAGGCGAACCAGTCTCGCCCTGCCACTGACTCTTAATCTGAGACTCCAACCGATCCCGGTTAGGCCCTGTAGCCATGAGCGTAGGCACCACCTCATCGAGGTGTTCCTTCGATGAAAACCACGTGACGAAGTTAGCCGACGCAAGAATCGCTCCAGACGGGGTGTGCGCAAAACAATGCGAAACGCCCTCCGTCACGCCCGGCCCATACCCGTCAACATGTGGCACCTGAATACGATCACCAACATCGATCGGCACAGACGGCAAGGCCTGAGATGGAACCACCTGGTCATGGGCGACAAGCCCGCACACTGAATCAGACTCAGGTAGCCCCGCGTCCTCGACCAGGCCAGACTGGGCCTGGCCCCCACTTTCCTGCCTAGTAGATGAGACTTCAACAGGCTTATCAGCGCCGGCCTCGCGAGCGTTCTCGCGGGTAAACAATAAGAACGCCAACCCCACAATCAAAGCGACAAGCAGCAAGGCAGAAACAATAAACCCTGGGCGAACCAGACTATTAACAGCCTTTTCTTCCTCCGCCATCACAGCAGTGCTTTCGCTAAAGCCGCAGCCGCTGCGATCACGACCGCGCCCATAATCACAAACCCGATACGGCGCACGTTCTCATTACCCATGCCACGCTCATTAGAAACCGCGAGCATAATGCCACCAATAATGAAGCCCACAATCACCGTTGCCCCGGCAATCCACATCAGCCAGTTCAACACCGTCGACACCTTATCCACCACGCCAGGGGGAGCCACAGGAACCGGGTTGAGCTCCAAACCAGCCAAGCCAGCTACCAAGCGTGCCTTACCCGCACCAATCAGGGCAGTACCCCTAGAAAAAACCGTCATCAGACTTCCTTTCCAATCACAGACAAATCTTTCAAAACCTTGCGAACCTCACGCGAGGTGGGGGCCTCCCACGCCAGTTGGGCGCGCCACGCGGCCTGGAACGACACCAGCCACACGCGCGGAAACGCCCCCTCTATCCGCTTACGTAGCTCCACCAGCTCTTTAACCGGCCTGCCCGGCGCGTCCGCAGACAACACCAAGCCCGCCAACTCCACGCGCTCTACCTGGCCAGAAGCCCACTGGATAGCGGCCGACTGCGCGGCCCGAAGCCCCACAAAACTATTGCGAGCAACCACCACCGCGCGAGTAAACCCACTCGGATCAGGCCAACCCACGCCAGCATCGCCAGCGCCAAGAAGCCTCGCCCACGACGTGGCCCCAGCCCCACCATGAGCAGCAACCACCCACAGCGGACACTCCTGGCCCTGAGCCGAAACAATCGGCAACCCGCCCGTCATCGACACCTGTGCACCCGGCTTCCACACCCGCGCCCGCACCGGCCTTTCCGGCGCGGGCGACTGCACAGGCATGACAGGCGGGCTAGCCCACGGATTTGCTTCACTCATGTGCGCTCCCTTCTACGTACTACGTAGAACGTGCGCACACACCCAAAACAAGGACGAGAAATGACCGCCTGGCCACCCATCACCATCACCCAAAACACTGACGGCACCATCACCATCGCCAGCGCCGGCATCACCCAAGCCCAACTACCACCAGGACAAGACGCACAGAGGCAAGCCATGAACGTCGCTGCCTCCATCGCCAAACACTACGGGCGCACCCTCCCCGTGACCGCCAGCGGCCCAGACGGCACCTACCACATGAGCATCCACCCAAACGGAGACATAGACACCCACCACACCGACAACGCGGAAACCCCCACCACCGACAACGCCAGCAATGCCAGCAATGCCGGAGTTGCCAGCAACCTTGCCCGCGACGAACTAGACCACACTCAGCCCCTGCCCCAAACCCTGCACAAACAAGCCACCCTTCCACCCCAAAGGCCACCAGAGCCACAAAGAGTAGAAGAAACTATTGCCCCAGAGCCTCAAGGCATTAACAGAAAAACGCCTCAGGAAAAAGCAGAACCTGCAACGCACAACCCAGGTGACAGCAAGGATAAGCCGGCCCGAATCAAACGGTTAAAGCTCATCGTGGCCACACTCATCATCCTCATGACGCTAGCGGTCATATTCAGTGTGCGCATGCTACAACCAGGTGGCGGAAAACCCAGCGAACCAACCGGGCAGCCAAGCGCGCCGGTTTCGACTCAAGAAACCGACAAACCCACACCCCAGTCTGAGACCCAACCGCAATCAGCACCCCAACCAGAACCTGCACCCACGCCGGAACCAGAACCAGCACCAGAACCCGAACCAGAACCCACACCAGCACCCTCGCCAGAACCAGCACCCACGCCGGCTCCAGCACCAGCCCCAGCACCTGCTCCGGCTCCTGCTGGAGTGACATCAATGAACACCTCGGTAAACACCAGCGGAGGCGGAGCCGCACACTTCGCAATCAATCTTTCAGGCAGCGGCTACGCCACATGCAGCATCAGCATCGGCGGAACCGGTGGGGCGGCAAGCACCTCAATCCCCGGAACCGCATACGCCACCGTTAGTGGCATCCCACTCGGCACACAAGCATGGACCACCAGCTGCGACGGCCTAGCAAACTCGGGCACCATCACCATCTACTAACCGGAGAAACCAACACATGCAACAACTCGAACACCACAACGAATACATCGTCACCTTCGAGGGCACAACCCCCGACCAGGCCGGAAGTAGATACTTCATCGCCCACGACTACGCCACAGCTCAAACCGTGGGAACACAACTGGCCTACCAATACGGCTTTGACCCAAACGAAAACAGAATCTTCTACCGCATCCTCATCACCGTCGCCACAAACACGGTCGAAGTAGGACAAGACACCAACTACGAAGAAGTCATCCAACAAATCAACGACGAATTCAAACCCCTATAAAAACCAAAAAGCAGAGTGCCAATTTGGCACTCTGCCCACACTCCCTATAGTGGCACGCGTCACATTAACTAGGCTGCGGGGGTAAGAGCCTCAACCACCTCGCGAGCCGCTAACGCTAATGATTCATCATCAGCATCCAAAATACTACCCTTCACGCCACGGCGAGAGCCAACTAACATCGTCATCCACGCCCTTCCCGCATCCGGGCTCACACCAAGATCAGATAAACGCGGATCAACACCAGCTGCCCGGTGCCGCCTTGACGCATCACTCACCGCCAGTTCAGCCACGCGAAGCGTGCCCGCCCACGCCAAGGTCTCACTCATACCCGCATCGATCAAAGCCTCAACCAGTCGAGCAAGCGGGCCGGAAAAATCATCGACCGACACCCACACCTCACCCTCCTGGCCCATACCAGGACGCAAACCCATCTCAGGCATCATCGCTGGCTCCACCAGCTCCTCCACGCCACGAGCATCATCACGAGCAAAACAACGCCGGTTCACAATCGTTGTCCACACCGCCCACGGGCTCAAAGCCTCAACAAGCTGCTCAGTGCACGTTATCGCCACCTCCCACGCGATCCCATACGTGTCACACGCCGCTTCGGAATACGACATGCCCGAAAACTGCATACCCCTTGAAATCGCGCTAGAAAACTGGCGCGCACCCACCTGGTGCAACGTCGCCGCCAAACACTGAGCCGCAGCCCCACGCCAACCCTCAGACGCGGCCTGCTCAAGAGTCCTGCGCAAACCCTCATTATCCGAAATACGCAAAGCCACAGTGCTCTCGCACGCCTGAGCGCCCGACTCAACTACTACCCCAGCCTCGCGAACATCATCACTGACAATCGCTTGGCTACGAGTAGTCACCCAATGCAAAACAAACCTTGACGAAGCCTGCTTACCGCCCCGGTAGCGCATCTTTCGAGAAAGCACGCCGCGCTCCTCCAACCCAGCTAACGCGCGAAACACGCTCCGACGCGCCACGCCCGTAGCCTCCACCAAATGCTCAACCGCGCAAATCACCACGCCCCGAGCATCAGCCAAACGGGCAAGCTCAAACAACACCAGCGACTGCGACGGGGTTAAACCCTTCACGCCACGCGCCCACACCGGCCACGACACACTCACGCCGACTCACCACCCAGCAAGACAGCGTGACGCTCCTGCGCCAAATGCAACTGCTCCACGCGAGACGCCTCCGGGTTCTCAGACACAACCTGGCTCCACGCCTGATCCCACAACGGATCAACATCCCCAAGCTCAACCTGAGCCGCAAGAGCCTCAATGCGCTCTTGACGCGCGCGCTCCGCCTGGCGCTCACGCTCACGACGCACACGCGGATCCTCATCCGCACTACGCGCCGGGGGCTGGCCCTTGAGCACATTCGCCCGAAGCCTGTAACACACCAAGGCCGGCAAACGACCAACATTGGGCGGCAAAGCCTGATCCATCACCTGGCGAATCTGGGCCGGTTGCCAACCCGCGTCCACGCACTCACGCAACACCCGCGCCACCGCAACAGCGCCCGTAGCATCCAACACCCTCAAGGGCGGTGGCAGGCACTCCGCGATCAACTCCGCATCCGCCACCCCCAACGGCGAATCAATCTCGACTTCCAC
>NZ_JBHNPV010000080.1:0-15867 GCF_059082735.1 Actinotignum sp. usb-actsch-rep-73
TGAGCACATCGTCAACGAAGCGTTTTCCTAGCTACGCTCAGTTCAGCGGCCGAGGCGCGGGAAGGAGGACCGGCCAGCGTAAACAGCTGCATCGCCGAGTTCTTCTTCGATGCGCAGGAGCTGGTTGTACTTGGCAACGCGCTCGGAACGAGCCGGTGCGCCAGTCTTGATCTGACCGGAGTTGGTGGCAACTGCGAGGTCAGCAATGGTGACGTCTTCGGTCTCGCCGGAACGGTGCGAGGTCATCGAACGGTAGCCGTTACGGTGTGCTTCCTCAACTGCATCGAGGGTTTCGGTGAGCGAACCGATCTGGTTGACCTTGACCAGCAGAGCGTTGGCGGCACCGAGCTCGATGCCCTTGCGCAGACGCTCCGGGTTGGTAACGAAGAAGTCATCGCCAACGAGCTGGACGCGATCGCCGATCTTGTCGGTGAGGGACTTCCATGCATCCCATTCGTCTTCCGACAGCGGGTCTTCGATGGAAACCAGCGGATACTTCGAGATGAGGTTCTCGTAGTACTCAACCATGTACTCGGTCGTGCGGCCTTCGCCTTCGAACTGGTACAGGCCGTCTTTGAAGAACTCAGAGGAAGCAACGTCGAGGGCGAGAGCAACGTCTTCGCCTGGCTTGAAGCCGGCCTTTTCGATTGCTTCGATGATCAGGTCGAGTGCTGCAGCGTTGGACTCGAGGTTCGGTGCGAAACCGCCTTCGTCGCCGAGGCCGGTGGACAGACCGCGTTCCTTGATGACGCCCTTGAGGGTGTGGTAGACCTCTGCGCCCCAACGGAGGGCTTCGCGGAAGGTCGGTGCACCGATCGGAGCGATCATGAATTCCTGGATGTCAACGTTGGTGTCGGCGTGTGAACCACCGTTGAGGATGTTCATCATCGGGACGGGCAGAACGTGAGCGTTCGGGCCACCGAGGTACTGGTAGAGCGACAGACCAGCGGATTCAGCTGCTGCGTGCGCAACAGCGAGGGAAACACCGAGGATGGCGTTTGCACCAAGCTTGCCCTTGTTCGGGGTGCCGTCGAGATCCAGCATGATCTGGTCGATGGCGCGCTGATCTGCAGCGTCCTCGTCGATCAGTTCGGGGGCGATGATGTCGTTCACTGCGTCAACGGCGTCCTGAACACCCTTGCCCAAGTAACGGCCCTTGTCGCCGTCGCGACGCTCAACTGCTTCAAATGCGCCGGTGGAAGCGCCTGAAGGCACGGATGCGCGCGCAAGCGTTCCGTCTTCGAGCAGGACCTCAACCTCAACGGTCGGGTTACCGCGCGAGTCCAGAATCTCGCGAGCTCCAATAGCCTCAATCCTTGCCACGTCATTCTCCAATCGATCAATTTCGTGGACTGTTGTCAGTCATAACGGTAGTACGTTTGCGGCCATTCGGCCTAGTTGCAGACGCAAATCTGAACAAGCATTCACGCCGTGTGGGGTGCGATGATCCGTTCAGCCGCCTTTGGTCCCGATCTTTGACGAAACCAAGGAGGAATGGATCACACGATCACTTGTCAGACTCAGCTCCGCCACTGGTCTGGGCAGCCGTGAAAACGGAGGCATCCACAACGTCACCGAAGATCGGTGCCTTGAGGCTGCCCTCTTCTGTAATCGTGCCGTAGCGGGGGTTGATGTCAACCTTCTGCGTAGCAGCGATTTCCTTGTAGTCCTCAGCGAGGGTGGCAAGCGCATCCTGGCCCATCTGGTCCAGCTGAGCTTTGATCACCGAGTAGCGAAGAATCTCGGTCAGAACGGGGTTGAGGTCACCGGATGGAGCCTGAATACGTCCCTGGTCGACGAGCGACGCAACGAACTCATTCACCTGCTCATCGGTTGCAGAAATCTGGTTCTCATTAGCCAGTTGCGTGAACTTCAAAGCATCGGGAAGCATGGCCACAAGGGTTGCGCGATCCATCGGCTGGCCGGTCAACTCAGCGTACTGGGAAAGGGCGTCTGAGACATCAGCTTCGGAGTAGTTGACGCCGTTCACTGAAACTGCGGTGCCCGGGTGTGCCGAGCATGCTCCGAGTCCCAGGATGGAAATGCTTGCTACAGCAACCATTGCTGCTTTCTTTACGCTGAACACGTAGGTCCTCCCTGCCGTATAGCCCATGTTGGCCATGGTTATTTTATGACACGTTCCTTTAAAAGTGCTGAAAGCGCCGTGATGATGAAATCAGGCGTTGAAAGGGACAAGAATCTTCGTTACCAAAGTTTCAACCCAATCCAGCAACGCTTCATCCGTGAGCGTTTCTCCGCCGATTCGACTAGTCATGGGAAGGGGAACCATGACCTGTCGAACAGCAGCTTTAATGACCGCACCCGGGTGTAAACGCTTCAAGCGAAGAAGCTGAGACTCGCGCAAATCTACCGGACCAACACGCAGATACTTGCCCTGGGTCACGATCTCTTCAATACCGGTTGCGCGCACGATAGTGCGAAGGCGAGCAACATCGAACAGCAATTCCACATTTCGGGGCAACGGCCCGTATCGGTCAATCAGTTCCTCGCGCACATCGGCTGCTCGTTCGGGCGACGTGATCGACGCAATCTTGCCGTATACCTCCAAGCGCAGACGCTCACCGGGCACATAGTCCTCAGGAATGTGGGCATCAACGCTCAGATCCATCCGCAGGTCGCTCTTCTCTTCAGGAGCCTCGCCCCGATAGGCTGCGACCGCATCGGCGACCATCCTCACATACAGGTCGAAGCCAACCCCTTCAACATGACCGGATTGAGCCCCGCCCAGCAGGTTGCCGGCACCTCGGATCTCTAGATCCTTTTGTGCGACAGCAAGCCCCGCACCCAGGTCGGTGTTCGCAGCGATAGTTTTCAGGCGCTCATGCGCGGTTTCCGTCAGAGTCTTGTCCGCCGGATAGAAGAAATACGCGTACGCACGCTCGCGGCCTCGTCCCACTCGACCACGCAACTGGTGCAATTGGGACAAACCGAACACATCGGCGCGATCCACGATCAGCGTATTCGCGTTGGAAATATCCAAGCCGGTTTCCACAATGGTGGTACACACCAGAACGTCGAACTCGTGGTTCCAGAAGTCGACGATCACGTCCTCTAGCTGGTGTTCGCTCAGTTTTCCGTGAGCGATCCTCACGCGCGCCTCGGGAACGAGTTCCTGAATGTGGGCTGCGACCTTCGAAATTGAATCCACGCGATTGTGGACAAAAAACACCTGTCCGTCGCGTAGCAACTCACGGCGAATTGCCGCGCTGACCTGCGCATCCGTGTACGCTCCAACAAAAGTCAAAACCGGCTGACGTTCTTCTGGTGGAGTCTGCAGAATCGACATCTCACGAATACCTGACACTGCCATTTCCAGCGTTCTTGGGATCGGCGTGGCTGACATCGACAGCACATCCACATCGGTGCGCAGCGCCTTCAGCGTCTCTTTATGCTCAACGCCGAAACGCTGTTCCTCGTCAATCACGACAAGGCCGAGGTTCCTGAACACCACCGTTCCCGTCAGCAAGGAATGAGTGCCAATCACAAGGTCAACGCGCCCCGAGGCAAGCCCCTCTTTCACCTCTTGCGTTTCCTTCGGCGTTGAAAAACGCGAGAGGGACGCAATGGTCACGGGGAAGCCCGCGTAGCGTTCGGTGAAAGTTTCGACATGCTGTTGTACAAGCAGGGTCGTCGGGACAAGCACAGCAACCTGCTTGCCATCTTGAATTGCTTTAAACGCAGCGCGAACAGCGATTTCGGTCTTGCCGTATCCGACATCGCCCGTCAGCAGGCGATCCATGGGGATCGGCTTCTCCATATCAGCTTTCACTTCATCAATCGTCACCAGCTGATCGGGGGTTTCCACATATGGGAATGCATCCTCAAGTTCGCGTTGCCACGGAGTATCGGGGCCGAACGCGTGTCCTTTGGTTGCTTGACGGGCAGCGTAGAGGCGAATAAGCTCCTTGGCGATCTCGTTGACCGCTTTCTTCGCCTTCGCTTTCCGCTTCGCCCAGTCAGCTCCACCCATCTTCGTCAGCGTCGGCTGATCCGAACCCGTGTACTTGGAAATCTGTCCAAGGGCATCGGTCGGAATAAACAGCTGATCCCCACGCTGGCCTCTCTTTGAAGGCGCGTACTCCAAAACCAGATAGTCACGGGTGACAGATGCGGAGCCACGTCCCACGGTGCGCGAGACCATCTCAATGAATCGGCCGATACCGTGTTGCTCGTGGACGATGTAGTCACCCGGGTGCAGTGACAGCGGGTCGACACCCTTCTTGCGACGCGAGGGCATCCGTCGCATGTCCCGGGTTGTAGAACCCGTACGACCCGTCAGATCCGACTCCGTGAGGATAACGAACTGCTCATCCGGCAGGACAAAACCCTGTCCAGCTTGCGCGGTCGTAACGGCAACCGAACCGGCTTCGACAGGAGTCTCAATATCGTCGCGCAGAGTTGCCCGAACCCCTGCTTCAGCCATAATTGTGCGGATTCGGCGTGCAGGACCGGGGCCTTCGGTTGTGATGACAATCCGCCAGCCCTGCGACGCAAGCTGCTTCAAATCTGCGCTCGCCGACACAAAATCGCCCCTGTACGAGCGTACGTCACGCGCTCCCATGCTCATCAGAGCTGGGGACGCAACCACTGCCTTCGTCTCTTCCGCGAGCGCGTCGGAAGTGTCCTCGCCAAGCGCGTCGGCAAGTTCGGGTGGGGGGAGCGTGGTCAATTCCCACCAGGCACGATCGTCCGACTTCCAGATGTCCTCGTACTGAAGGAACGAGGCCTCGCCTGCTTGAATGGGCACGTGCCCCCCACCGGCGGCGGTGGACCAGGCGGCTGCTAAGAATTCTTCGGTCGTTGCGATCAGGTCTTGGGCGCGGGCAGCGATCCTCTCCGGGTCGCAGGCGATAATCGGGCTATCTGCGGGCAGAAGGTCAAGCAGACGATCCATGCCGGAGGTCAGAACCGGTGCCAGGGATTCAATGCCGGGCGCCGCGATACCTTCGGAAGCGAGTGCCAGCATTTCTGCCGCTCCTGGAAGCTTGGTGGCCAGTTCGCGCGCGCGAGCTCGCACGGCCCTATTGAGCAGGAGCTCACGGCATGCGGTTGCCCAGAGGCCGTCCGGTGCTTCCCCTAAGGTTCGCTGGTCTTGAAGAGAGAAGGCACGAATCTCGTCGACTTCGTCCCCCCACAACTCGATGCGTAGTGGATGCGCTTCCTGAGGCGGGAAAACGTCAAGGATTCCACCGCGAACGCTGACTTGTCCGCGAGATTCGACCATGTCGGTGCGCTGGTATCCCAGTTCGGTCAGCCGGTCGACAAGATCCGTCAGGTCAACACGATCCCCGACTTTGACGCGTACGACTTCAATGTCAGCCAGACCTCGAATAATTGGCTGGAGGAACGCGCGGATCGGGACAACAAGAACCGAAAGTGGACCCGCATGCGGATCGCCTGCAACGGGATGGACCAGCCTGCGGAGCACAGCAATACGACGGGCCATCGTATCGACCTGAGGTGAAAGACGCTCATGCGGGAGCGTTTCCCAGGAAGGGAACATTTCAACACTGTCCGTCCACGACCTCAGGGCAGCAGTCAAACGTTCAGCTTCACGCCCTGTCGCAGTCAGGGCAATCAGTGGCTGTGCCTGTCCGTATTCGCTTAGAGCAGCAAGAACGGGCGGATGCGCGCCAGCGGGAGCAACAAAACAACCGTTCCGTGCCGACGAGATCGAACCGCATGCCTGATCAAGTGCAGAATCTGAGGCAATGATGCCTTTTAAACCGGTAAGGTTCACTCTTTACTTCCCTGAGTTCGCTGAGTGTAGAGCCATCTGAGTCGGAGCAAAACCGTTTGTCACGATGGATTCGACGACGTCGGCAGCATTTTCAAAGGTCACGTCCCATTCGGGGCGGTCTTTGGCGCTCAGACGAGCAAGAACAAAGTCTGCGGGGGCTTGCCTGCCTGGCGGGCGACCGATACCAATACGCAGGCGATGATAGTCCTTCGTTCCAAGGACCTGAGAAATGGACTTCAACCCGTTGTGGCCACCTTCGCCACCGCCCTTTTTCAAGCGAAGCTCATGCGCCGGAAGATCCAGATCATCGTGAATGACTAGAAGATGACCGGCATCGATTCCAAGGAACTTCATCAGTCGGCCAACCGGGCCACCCGAGGTGTTCATATAGGAATCCGACTTTGCAAGCACAACCTTCGGACCGGGCACACCACCGGGAAGAATTCCAAGACGCACATCCGCTACGTGGGTGCCACTTCGATGAGATGACCACGATGCACCTGTACGTTGGAGCAACACATCTTCGGTCAACTGACCGACATTGTGACGGGTCACAGCATACTGCTCCCCCGGATTACCAAGGCCAACAACAAGCCACGCGGATGAAGACGTCATACGTCGATTCTGCCATTAGCGTCCACACAATGACGTATAAGGCGTTGCACACCACGCGGACCGAAGTGGGTTAGCGGGCATATGCGTTGCTCACGTAGGCTTGTCAACAGCTACTCCGTTTGTTCACCATCTACCCTAGGCATTGCAATGTTTCTTCCTCAGCGTTCCCCCGGCCAAGACTGGCTCGGTGTCGTTGTTGCAATCCCGGAGCCGTGGGTCACACAGCTGACAGAACTTCGCTTGAACCTCGGAGATCTTCAAGGGTCGATGGTGCCGGCGCACATTACGATCCTTCCGCCGACGCCGTTCCCCTCGGGCGAGCGTCCCGAAGTCATTCGTCACCTGCGTGAAGTGGCAAAACACCACCGCCCCTTCCGCGTGACCCTCAAAGGCAGTGGCTCATTCCGTCCGATTTCACCGGTTGCCTTCCTCAATGTGGATCACGGTGCGCGTGAATGTGAAAGCCTCGCCGACGAAGTCCGCACTGGGCCGCTGAACATCGAGCAACGTTTCCCCTACCACCCGCACGTCACCTTGGCGCAGGGTCTTGAGGATCCTGTGCTTGACTTGGCCGAAGATATCGGCGATACCTTCGAAGCCTCGTGGATTGTCCCCGGATTCCGCCTCGACAAAGTCGATGAACGAGGTATGTACTCCACCATGGCCCTATTCGACTTCGAAGCAGCCACACTCTAATCTCTTCACCCCCTCGCTCAGGGGATCCGTCACGTTCGTTGTGTCCACTCATCCGCCACCGTTACGGTGAATACATGACGAAAGAACAGGTGGCCTCGTCCCCTCAAACACAAGAGGATGCCATCCCCACTTCCGCACCCCCACGTCTCGGCGACGCGCTCCGCGCCCCGACCCTGGGCGATAAGGTCGCCCAACTTGGCGCCTGGTGGGCACATACGCGCCTGGCGCGCATGCTCGCACGCTACAACCAGGTCTCCGGCAACCTAATTTCTTCAGGCATGGCCCTGACCGCAATCCTGTCATTGACCGCCGCTTTGACCGTTCTTGTCACTGTTTTCCTGTCGATCATCGGCGACAATCAGGAGCTCCGCACCGCATTCTTCGATGCGATTGCGCATGCCATCCCATCCCTGATCCAAACAGATGACAACCCGAACGGCATGGTCAGCCCCGATGATTTCGTGATGACCGGAGCCGTGTCGATCACCGGCATCATCGCTCTTGCGATCATGACGTGGAGTGCCATCGGCGTGATTGGACAGCTCGCGAATTCGATTCGCAAAATGTTCGCGATCCCCACGGTCCCCGACAATCCGGTGATACAGATTCTGCGTAACGCGCTGGGGGCACTCGGCCTTGCGCTCTCCATCATTCTGGGCGCCGGTCTTGGCATTGTCGTCGATCTTGGTGGCCAGTGGATCCTAGGCACGATTGGTTTGTCTTCCGGCCCCGTTGCCACCGGCCTGCTGAAAATTGCTTCCTACGTGGTCGCTTTCGTCGTCTATGCGCTGGTCACTTGGCTTCTCATCTGGGTTGTCGCACGCGTTCATCCTCCGCGCAAAGACCTGATCTGGGGGCTGGCAATCATCTCAGTCGCATCGATCGTGCTACGAATTCTTGGTACGTCTGCAGTCAGCGCTTCGTCGAGCCCACTCCTTGCGGCGGGCGCTTCCATCATCACGCTGATCCTCTGGATCAACCTACAAATGAGAGCTTTCCTGATGGCATGCGCGTGGATGGCAAACCCGCCGGCACCCGGCAAGCCCGCGGATGCTGACGAAGTCCATTTCACAGAACGCCCGAACTACATCACCTGCTCGGATCCGCGAACACTGCTCTGGCCACACCACCCGATTTCCGGGGAAGTTCGCCCCGACCCGTTGTATTCGGCAAGCCGTGACTTGGAGTGGCAGACGATCAAGTAACTGCCCTCCGCCGTTAGTTCACGAGGCCGGGCAGGCTGAATACGACTGTGGGGGAACACCAGATGGTGTTCCCCCACTTCGCTTGTTCATGCTCGAGTTGAAAAGAAATCCAGAAGATTCCCTTCCGGGCCCCACGACAGCCCTAGCGGTCAAACCTGGTAGGTCACGGTGAGTGGTGCATGATCAGAGAATCGCTGGTCGTAAGCCTGAGCACGCCCGATCGCGAATGTAGTCGCGGTCGATGCCAGAGTCGGAGTTGCATAGTGATAGTCGATGCGCCAGCCCGTGTCGTTATCGAAGGCTTTGCCTCGCCACGACCACCACGTGTACGGCCCCTGCACGTCACCGGCTAGGTCACGAACAACGTCATGCCAGCCGGCATCGACCCAATCGTTTAGGAATACGATTTCCTCGTCCAAGACACCCGCACGTTTATTGTGGTTCGGCATCCAGTTCTTTATGTCCTGACGTGAGCGAACAACGTTGTAGTCACCGCAGACGACAGCCTTTTCACCCGACGCAAGAATCTCAGCCATGCGCTCGCCAATGCGAGGCAGATGAGCCATCTTCGCTTCTTGCTTCGGCGTATCCTTTTCACCCGAATGGAAGTATGCGGACACAACACGAACACTCTGAGAGTTCGCGGTGACAACGGCTTCAATCCAACGCCCAGAGTCAACGTCAGTGTCCGCGTCCCCCAACCCTGCGCGAACATCATCTAGGGTTGCACGGCCTCGTCGCACTGCAATCGCAACACCCGCGCGACCTTTGATGCGACACGGCTCGGTGGCAAGCAACCACTCTTGCCCCAAGATGTCTTCGGTGATCTGAGTATCGGCGCGCACTTCCTGCATCAGCAGAACATCCGGGTCTTCGACCGCAATCCAATCAAGAAAACCACGTTTTACCGCTGCGCGGATCCCGTTCAGGTTAATGCTTGTAATCTTCACGCTTATCCCTTGTGCGTTGAATTCGGCAGGGTGTCAGTCGCCCAGCGTGGCAACCATGACCGCCTTGATCGTGTGCATACGGTTTTCTGCCTGATCGAAGACGATCGAAGCGCCTCCTTCGAAGACCTCGTCGGTCACTTCGATACCATCCATACCGGTGGCTTCAAACAGCTGCTCACCGATCACGGTCTTACGATCGTGATACGCCGGCAGGCAGTGCATGAACTTTGCCTGCGGGCCAGCCTTTTCCATCAGCGAAGCATTCACCTGGTAGTCACGTAGCATCTCGATGCGTTCATTCCAGACATCTTTCGGCTCGCCCATCGACACCCAAATGTCAGTGTGGACGAAGCCAACACCCGCAACACCTTCATCAACCTTGTCGGTCACCGTCACCTTCGCACCGGTTTCTTCGCCAATACGGCGTGCGTGAGCGATGCATTCTTCATCCGGCCAAAGTTCACGCGGCGCAACAATGCGGACATCAGCTCCGATCAACGCGCCATTGACCAGCAGGGACCGACCCATGTTGAAACGAGCATCACCAACGTAGGCGTAGGACACCTGATTCAGAGGCTTACCCGCGTGTTCACGCATGGTCAGTGAATCGCAGAGCATCTGAGTCGGATGCCAGTCATCGGTCAGACCATTCCACACCGGAACACCGGAGAGCTCCGAAAGAACCTCAACCTTTTCCTGCTCATCACCGCGGTATTCGATACCGTCAAACATGCGACCCAGAACGCGAGCGGTATCAGCAGTCGACTCCTTGTGTCCCATCTGCGAACCGGAAGGATCTAGATAGGTGGTGTGTGCCCCCTGATCGAAAGCTGCCACCTCGAAGGAGCAACGCGTGCGCGTCGACGTCTTCTCGAAGATCAGCGCAATATTGCGCCCCTTGAGGTGCTGAACCTCGGTACCATTCTTCTTCGCGGCTTTGAGTTCAGCTGCCAGATCAATCAAAGACAGCCATTCGGCAGGAGTGAAGTCGATTTCGCGGAGGAACGGACGACCATGAAGAGCGTGAGGCATGGATGCTCCTTGTGAGATTGTGTAGGTCTGAAAGTAGGAACGTTGAACGTTCGAGGCGTCAAACGTTAAACGCGTGCGGGTAAAGTATCGCGCACAATCGGGCAAGTCATGCAGTGCGCCCCGCCACGTCCGCGGCCAAGTTCATTGCCGGGGATCGTAATGACCTCGAAACCCTGGTCCGAGAAGTAGTCGTTCGACACCGTATTTCGTTCGTATGACATGACGACACCGGGCTCTAGGGCAAGGAGATTCGAACCGTCATTCCACTGTTCGCGTTCGGCGGTCAAAGAATCCGTGGGGACCGTCAGCACGCGGATGGAATCGAATCCCAATCCGGCAGCGATGACGTCATACATCTCATCAGCTTCGTGAACGGTGATATCCAATTCGCCAGCAGCACCGGGGCGAATCACCTGAGTACGAACCTTCCCCAACCCGGCATAGGCAGTAAATGTTGCTTCATCGAGCATCGTGAAAATCGTGTCGAGGTGCATCTGAGCACGCTTCTTTTCGATCTGCAAAACAATCACGGTGGACGCTACTTCGCCGGCAAAAAGCCTGCGAGCAAGACGTTCAATTCCCTGTGCAGTCGTACGTTCTGAGGCGCCAATAATCAGTGTGTCGTTTCCAGCGTTAATGATGTCGCCACCTTCGATTGTGGCCTGGCCGTCAAGAGTCCCGTGATTCCAGAAGGGGATGTTGAGATCAGCGAAACGCGGGTGCAACCGGTAGACGATCTCTTGGTTGATCGTTTCGCGACGACGAGCCTGTTTCCGCATAGACAAAACCGCAACTCCCCCGCCGATCCACGACGAGGTGTCACGAGTGAACAGGTGGTTCGGCAACGGGGCAAGAATGAAGTCATCCAAGTCCATTCCGGAGATCCAGGCGGACTTCGGTTCATCGATCTGTTCTAAAAGCTCACGCTTCGTCATGCCGGCAATCAAGATCTCGGCAAGGTGAGACGAATCCAGTCCGGCTGTAAAAGCGCGGAGTGAATCCAAAGCTGCAGGACCAACCGTTTTATCGGTGAAAACGAGTTCCAGGGCTTCATCACGACCGCCTGGAACTTCGAGGGCTTCAGTCAAAAGAGTCGAAAAATCAAGAACCTCGATGCCATGACGACGCATCTTTGAGGTCATCGCATCGTGTTCTTCTTGGGCGCGCTCCAACCAGATCACGTCATCGAAGAGGAGTTCTTCCATGTTCGTTGGCGTAATACGCGACATTTCGTTACCGGGACGGTGAACGAGGACTGTCTTCAGCGCACCAACTTCAGATGTGACTGACGGATTCAATGAACTCACTATCTTCAACTCCAACATATGTGGCACTGGGGCGGAGCCTCAACGCCAAGGCTCCACCCCACCACCACAAACAGTTACGCGAGGCGCTCTGCTGCCTCGACAACGTTCGTCACCAGGAGCGCGCGAGTCATGGGACCTACGCCCTTCGGGTTCGGGGACAACCACGATGCGACCTGGTCAACACCGTCTGCAACGTCGCCGCGCAGGCGAGCCTTACCGTCTTCACCTTCAACGCGGGATACACCAACATCGAGCACTACTGCGCCCGGCTTCACCATGTCTTTGGTGATCAGTCCAGCACTACCCGCTGCGGCCACGACAACGTCCGCCTGACGCACGTGAGCAGCAAGATCCTTCGTGCCGGTGTGGCAGACGGTGACGGTTGCATTGATTTCCTTGCGGATCAGTAGCAAACCAATCGAACGGCCAACAGTGACACCGCGACCAACAACGCACACATCCTTGCCACGAAGGTCAATGCCGTGTCGTTCCATCAGTTCGATGACGGCGCGAGGCGTGCACGGAAGCGGAGTATCGATCGGCCCAGAGCCACGAAGAACCAAGCGACCAAGGTTCATCGGGTGCAGGCCATCTGCGTCCTTCGCAGGATCAATGCGTTCTAGGATCGCGTTCTGGTCGATGTCCTTCGGCAGTGGCAACTGAACGATGTAGCCCGTGCATGCCGGGTCAGCATTCAACTGGTCAATCGCTGCTTCAATTTCAGCCTGCGAAGCCGTTTCCGGCAGGTCAACGCGGATGGATTCGATACCCACTTCAGCGCAGTCGCGGTGCTTGCCCGCAACGTAGGACACCGAACCGGGATCTTCACCGACGAGGATCGTGCCAAGGCCGGGCACAACACCACGAGCGCGGAGATTCTTCACACGCTGGGCAAGTTCCGCCTTGATTGTGGCAGCTGTACCCGCACCGTCGAGGACCTTAGCGGGCCCTTCCCAGGGAGCCCTCATTCGCCAAGTCCAACGTAGAGCGGACGAGCGTCGGTCAGAGCCTTCACGCGTGCGCACAGGCCGTCAACGTCAACCGATGCGCCCGATGCCCCCTGAACCAGCGTGGTGCCGATGATGTCGGCGACCTCAGCGAAGTCCTTGGCGTCGAAGCCACGGGTTGCTAGAGCCGGCGTGCCGATACGCAGACCGGAGGTGCGCATCGGGGGACGCGGATCAAAGGGAACTGCGTTGCGGTTGACGGTAATGCCGACCTCGTGCAGAAGATCTTCTGCGTCGCGACCGTCCAGCTTCGATTCGACGAGGTCAACGAGGACCAAGTGAACGTCGGTACCACCGGTGACCAACTTGATGCCGGCTGCTTTCGCATCGTCTGCATTGAGACGATCAGCCAGTAGCTGAGCACCTTCGAGAGTGCGACGCTGACGATCCTTGAATTCTTCGGTCTGCGCGACCTTCATGGCGATTGCCTTTGCGGCAATCGCGTGCATGAGCGGACCGCCCTGCTGGCCGGGGAAGACTGCGGAGTTAATCTTCTTGCCCCACTGCTCGCCACGAGACGACAGAATCATGCCCGAACGCGGGCCACCGATCGTCTTGTGGACGGTAGTGGTGACAACGTCAGCGTGCGGGACTGGGCTGGGGTGCAGGTCTGCTGCGACAAGGCCGGCGAAGTGTGCCATATCGACCCAGAGTGCTGCGCCGACCTCGTCAGCGATCTCACGAAATGCCGCAAAGTCCAGATGACGCGGGTAGGCGGACCAGCCGGCGATGATGACCTTGGGGCGCTCACGCAGAGCAGCTTCGCGCACCTGCTCAGCCTCGATACGCATGGTCTGACGGTCGACCTCGTAGGCCACCGCGTTGTAGTTTTTGCCGGAGAAGTTGATCTTCATGCCGTGGGTCAGGTGACCGCCGTGAGCGAGGGACAGGCCAAGAATCGTGTCGCCCACGTTTGCCATCGCCATCAGGGCTGCAGCGTTTGCCTGCGCGCCGGCGTGTGGCTGAACGTTGACGAAGTCGGCACCCTTGAAGACCTGTTGTGCGCGCTCGATCGCAAGGTTTTCTGCGACGTCAACGGCTTCACAGCCACCGTAGTAGCGACGACCCGGGTAGCCTTCCGCGTACTTGTTCGTCAACACGGATCCCTGCGCTTCTAGGACTGCGCGCGGGACGAAGTTCTCTGACGCAATCATTTCGAGGGTCGCCCGCTGACGTGCCAGTTCAGCGTCGAGCACAGCCTGAATCTCGGGATCCAGCTGGGCAAGGGTCATGTCATTAAGGGAATCCATTGGGTTCTCCTGCTCCTTGAACTGCCGATTTCTCGGTCGGCGCCTTAGCCCAGGCGGGCGGCTATGGTGCCTGTTCATCGCTCCCCGGTGGTTTCCCACCTGTTCGCCAGTCACGACTCATCCACCATATCGCGAAGCGACCAGTTCGCGCACTGCCTTCCCACGTACGAGGCCACCTCCATCTAGGCACTCCCAGCCTGCTATGGGGCGGATGTGGCGAAAGCCGAAACCGTCGCTCACACTCACCAGCGAGAAGCGGTCTCGGCCTCGTGAATCAATTCCTCAGCAGTGCGTGCGTCACGCATCCGCCTGGGGAATAGACGAAAACTAGCGGGAGAACACCACGGTTCGCGTGCCGTCCATAAGGACGCGACGCTCGGCGTGCCAACGGACTGCCTGAGCCAAAACGCGACGCTCCACATCCTGGCCAAGCGCCACCATGTCCGGCGTGGAGTCGGCGTGCGTCACGCGCGTGACGTCCTGCTCGATGATCGGGCCCTCGTCCAGGTCGGCGGTCACGTAGTGTGCGGTCGCACCAATGAGCTTCACGCCACGATCATGCGCCTGCGCGTACGGGCGAGCACCCTTGAACGACGGCAGGAACGAGTGGTGAATATTGATGACGCGCCCCTGCATTTCTTCGCAGACCTTCTCAGACAGAATCTGCATGTAGCGTGCCAGAACAACTAGCTCCACCTTTTCCGAGCGGACCAGGTTGAGCAACTCACGCTCAGCGTCAGCCTTCGTTTCCTTCGTCACCGGAATATTCAGGAAGGGAACGCCGTAGAACTGAGCAACGGGAGCAAGATCCGGGTGGTTACCCACGACCGCGACAACCTCGATCGGCAGGCCCTGGCTACGCTGACGGTAGAGCAAGTCAGTCAGGCAGTGGCCCTCGCGCGACACCATGATGACCGTACGCAGGCGACGACCGAGGGCATCAATATGCCAGGTCGCATCAAAAGTCTTCGCAACCTTCGCCAGACCTTCTTCGACGGGACCTCGACCGACCGGCGAGTCAACCTCAATACGCATGAAAAACAGTCCCGAATCCGGATCCCCGAACTGCTGGGACTGAATAATATTGCCGTTCACACTGCCGATCACACCCGTCACCGCGTGGACAATACCCGGCTGATCCGGGCAGGACAGCGTGATGACAAGCTTCGTGTTTTCTACGGTCGATTCACTCATGGGTACAGATTAGCGGAGGCGGACGAGATCGGGTCGGACCGCCCGGCCCTCAGTCGCGGAGGCGGTCGGCCTCGCGGAGCATCGCGAGGGCCCCCTTCTCGTCGACGATGAGGGCGTTCGCGATTCCGATCCGCAAGGAGACGACCAGGGGCAGGGCCTTCGCTTCGCCCCAGCCTATCGCGAGGGAGCGCTTCGACGTCCGCACCGCGTCGAGGGAAACAGCGATGGTGCGCTTTTCGAGCTCAGGTGAGATCGCGTTGCCGTCAACGTCGACGACGTGGGAGAAGAGATCGGTGACGGCGCCGAGCTCGCGCATCCTCTGCATGCCCTCCGCCGTGAGGAAACCCGAGCGGACGAGGACCGACCCCGGCTCGAGGATGCCGGGCGAGAATACGACGAGGTCGGCCCTCGGGCCGGCGTCCAGAGTCGCCGCGACCGAGGGCTCGCGCAGCAGTCGGACGCTGAGCTCGGGGTCCGTGACGATCGCCGGGGCGGGGAGCATGTGGCCGACGCCCTGCCCGCGACGCGCCATGAGACCGATCGAATCGGCCACCTCGTCGTCGTTCGAGCGGACGAGGCCGCCGTACATCTGGTAGACCTCCAGGCCGCTCGTCCATTCCTCGGGCATCGCCCGGGCGACCGCGGTGAGCGATCGGCCCCAGGCGATGCCGAGGGATTGCGGAAGCGGGCGTTGGGCGGTGATGTAGTCGGCCGTCGTCGCCGCGACGAGGGCGCCGGTCGCCGCCTCGGAGTCCTGGCTGCGGACGACGAAGACCTCTGAGATCCCGAAGCGCTCCGCCAGCTCCTTCTCGAGGTGGCGGACCCTCGCGCGGGGGTGGTTGATCGTGAT
>NZ_JBHNPV010000081.1:0-80252 GCF_059082735.1 Actinotignum sp. usb-actsch-rep-73
TGCACGTACCTGACAGCGTCAGTGCAGGATTCGTGACAGGAAGTCTCGAGTCGCGTCTTCCTGCGGATTGTCGATCACCTGCGAGGGTGTTCCCTGCTCGACGATGCGACCGTGCTCAAGGAAGACAACGCGGTCTGCAACGTTGCGCGCGAAGCCAATTTCGTGCGTGGCCATGAGAATCGTTGATCCTTGCGCTTTGATTTCGCGGACGAGGTCCAGAACTTCGCCGACCAAGACGGGGTCAAGTGCGGATGTGATCTCGTCCAGCAGAAGTAGTTCGGGGTTGGTGGCAAGCGCGCGGACGATAGCGACGCGCTGTTGTTGGCCACCGGACAGACGATCGGGGAATTCCTTCGCCTTGCTTTCCAAACCAATTCGGCTGAGAAGTTCCATGCCACGCTGGTCAGCCTTTTCGCGATCCCATCCGTGGACCTTGCGTGCCGCCAGAGTGACGTTGGCAAGAACGGACATGTGGGGGAACAAGTTGTAGTGCTGGAAGACAACCCCGATACGTGAACGAACCTTGTCGACGTTCACTGACGGATCAGTGATGTCTTCGCCAGCAAGGAAAATCTGGCCGTCGTCAACGCGCTCAAGCAGGTTGGCGCAGCGCAGAAGTGTGGACTTACCGGAGCCGGATGCGCCGAGCAAGACGACGACTTCGTGCGAATTGACTGCAAGGTTCAGCCCGCGAAGCACGACGTTGTCGCCGAATCGTTTGACGACGCGCTTGGCTTCAAGGACGGGCGTGCTTGCGGCGTTCAAAAAAACGTGGGCTGTGGGGGTGCTCATCAGACGGTGCCTTCCATTTGTTCGCGCTGGCGCAGGCGTGCCGTGTACCAGTCAGACAAGCGGATGAAGGGGAATGACATGACGATAAACAGCAGGCCAGCAACGACGTACGAGGTGAAGTTGTACGTCATTGCCTGGTAGATCTGCGCTCCGCGGATCGCGTCGACAGCGCCGAGGACCGAGATCAGGCCGACGTCTTTCTGCATTGAAATGAAGTCATTCATCAATGCCGGCGTGACCTTACGGATTGCCTGCGGGACGATGATGTGGCGCAAAGTCTGGCCGTGCGTCAAGCCAAGCGAACGCGCAGCGTAACGCTGGGACGGGTGAACCGATTCCAGACCTGCGCGCAGGACCTCGGCAACATATGACGTGTAGGTGAGGATCAGCGCGACCGTGCCCAAGAACGCGACTGGGATGCGCGTTGTCGGGTTGAGTGCCGGAATACCAAAGCCAATCAGGTAAAGAACCACCAGGAACGGGACACCGCGGAAAATATCCGTGTACGCAGCCGCTAAGAATCGGATGGGGAAGAAGATCGGGCCACTCAAAGTGCGTGCCGCAGCCAGCAACGTTGCGAAGAAGGCAACGCCGATGACGGACACCAGCAGAATCCGGATGTTCAGCCACAAGCCTTTGGCAACCTGCGGGAGCGCTTTGATGAAGTGCTCGCCTGAGAAGAAGGTTTCCTGCGTGCGTTCCCACCCGGGAGAGCGGGTGATAACGAACCACATGACCAGTGCGAAGACCAGTGTCGAGGCCATGGAGATCAGAATCGATCGTGTTGCACGCTTACGCCGATACGCGCGACGGCCGAGCTCCACGTCAGAAACGGGGAGCCCGGCCATCACGTCGGTAGCATCAGTGTTTACTGCTGGGGACACGTATTGTCCTTCGTTATCAGTGCCGGCTATCGTCCGAGCCGGCAGTCAAACTGCGGTTGACGAAACGTCACTTGATCAGCGGGACCGCGACAGTGTTAGAGAGCCACTTGGACTGGAGTTCAGAAAGGGTGCCCTTGTCACGCAGGGAATCAACGGCTGCGGTGACGGCTGCGGTCAGCTTCGATCCCTTCGGCAGAACAATGCCATAGTCGTCGCCATCGGAGGTGGCCTCGAACTGGCCGACAATGACGCCATTATCGATCTGAGCGCTGGTCATGTAGAACGCGGTCGGAAGGTCGACGACGATCGCGTCAACCTGGCCGTTCTGCAGGGCAGCAAGAGTGTCGTCGGAGTTGTTGTAGATCGAAGCCTGCTTGGACAGCTGATCGCCAAGCGTGTTCGTGATGAACTGCTGCGAGGTGGTGCCGGCCTGAACGCCGAACTGAACATCCTTCAGTTTTGCGATGCTCTGAGCGGAGGCAGCAGCGGAGCCTTCAATGGCAACAACAGCCTGAGAGGTCGTGTAGTACGGGCTGGAGAAATCAACGGCCTGCTTACGCTCGTCCGTGATGGAGAACTGCTGAAGGTTAATGTCCCAGTCCTTTGCGCCCGGAGCGATCGACGAATCGAAGGTTGCGCGGGTCCACTGGACGTTTTCCTTGCTGTAGCCGAGTTCTTCGGCGACAGCGTATGCGACGGCCGCTTCGAAGCCTTCACCGGATTCGGGAGCGTTATCGATAACCCACGGGGAGTAGGCTGGTTCGCCGGTGGCGATGGTCAGCTTGCCGGGGGTGACGGTTTCAAGCGCACCAGACTGAGTGGCGACCGATGTGGCAGATTCCGACGAGGTGTCAGCAGAACCCGAGCATGCGCTCAGGAACAGTGCAGCAGACGTTGCCAGCGCGAGAGCGGAGAATGAACGGACAGAACGGCGCATCAAATGCCTCCAGTTAGCCTGATGGGAAACTCAGTCGCAGTTTTCCGCGACCTCTTCAGCCTACGGGGCGACCATGTACAGATTCGTCTGCAATCTTGCTTCACGGACGTTTGTGACAAGAAAATCACACGTTTTCTGCGAGTCTCCAGTCTTCGTAGGTGAATTCGGGTGAGACAACACACGTTGCCAATGCAACGCTATCGCGTGCGAACGTTCGCTGCCATGTTCCTGCTTTCACCAGGACCTGAACAGGGTTCGCCGCGTCGGTGGGCACCTGCGGTGTTCCGGCCTGATCAGGTGAAGGCGATGCGGACTGGGTTCCGGCCTCGTTCCCTGTCGAAACCTGGGGTGCACCCAAGATGATGGTTTCGGGTTGGTTGCATGGCGCGTCCCCGGTTCCGCCGAACTGGATTTCGAGCGCGCCCGGCCCATGCCAGAGCCACAACTCATCGGAGCGGACGACGTGCCAGCGGGCTTCCATGTCCTGGTCGAGCAGGAACAGGATCGCGGACGCGGTCGCTCGTCGCCCACCCTCCGTTTCCACGACCGCGGGCGCTGTCCATGTTCTGCGGAACCAGCCACCCTCGGGGTGTGGCTCAAGGCAAAGAGAGTTCACGAGGCCGATCGCCTCGGTGGAAACGTCTAGCTGATCGGTCATCGGAGGCTTCCGTCGCGCGAGAACCTGACCTGACCTGCGATCACTGTTTCAACTTGGCGACCCGCGCCGTAGCGAACAACGTCTTCGATTGAGCCCGTGATGTCGGAAACAGGGACATCGATGACGCACAGGTCTGCCACCGCGCCCGCTTGAAGCTGACCGACGCGATCCGGTCCCGTCGCGAGTCCCATGGCCCACGCACCCCCTAGTGTTGCGGCGTTGAGTAACCTACGTGCCAGGTCGGACGCGCGATACCCCTGGTTGCGTGCGATATCGAACAGGACGGCAACATCTTCCATTACGTCCAGCGAGGGCGACGATGACAGCGAGTCGGTGCCGACAGCAATCATATTGCCCTCATTGAGGTAGGCGGCCACGGGTGGCGCATCCAAACCAATGACACGGTTCGAACGCGGGCAAAGCGCCACGGCAGTTGAACGAGAACGCAGACGGCGACGATCATCTGCCGTCATGTACACGCCGTGCGCAACGTGGCAGTCGGGGCCGAGAACTCCCAGCTGGTCAACGAACTGCGTCGCTGAGAAACCGCCACCGCGAGCGCGCATCGCCGTGAACGACGACGAGTCACCGGTGCGCCAGAGGTCTGAGAGTTCGCCCGTGCGGCCTTCAGCCCATTCGGCTTCCGAGTGTGATTCACCGAGGTGAATGTGCAGTCGAACTCCGCGTCTGCGCGCCAAGTCGGGCAGATCGAGTAGCGGGTCAGCTTCGAGTGAGTAGGGGGCGTGTGGCGAAATGCCGACGGCAGGAGGGGTGGGCATTGCGTCGAGAGCCTTCTCGACGGTTGCGGGCCCGCGCTCTTTCCAGTCGTCGTTCGTCCAGTCCATGACCTCCCAGTAGGCGATGCCGTGTAAGCCAGCGTTGTGAAGTGCGGACGCGGCTTCGGGATCGGTCACTACGTCGGCGGCGCTGGTCGTGCCCGCTTCGAGGAGCATGTGCGCGCCGGTCGACGCATCCTTACCCCAATCCAAACCGCCTGCGTCGTAGACGGCGTTGAACCCGCTGATCCAGTCGGGCATCCCTCTGTATTGCTTGACACCAACTTCGGCCATTCCCGTGTACTGCAGGTGCGTGTGCGCATTCACGAGGCCGGGAAGCAAAACCCCATCAAAGTGGCGCTCCGAATATGACAGTCCGCGCTCGGCCAGCGTTTCCAGAACCCAGTCGCGCGCCCCAACGTGCTCGATGCGACCATCTTTCACTGCGACAGCACCATCCATGACGGACGGAGCGGTAATCGGGATAACCAGTCCGGCAGACCAGACTTGAACGTTAGACATGAGTTTCCTTCGCGAAAGAAATTGGCTCGGGTTCGGTCGTCCACTGCAGGTCGAGCGCGCGCCGTGCGACCAGATTATCTGCATCCTCGGGCAGGGAGTGCACGCCCGGTGATAACGGATCGTGTGTGGGGTTCTCATGCGTGAGCAGTTCGCGCAGTGAAGACACCTGGACGGCGAAGCTCATATCCATGATTTCGATAGCGTTGCCTTCGCCGGCTGTGCAGTTAATGCACCCGCCCTTGTCGAGGATCGTGATGTGGCGGTGGGTGGCCTCGTTCCCCTGCGCACTACCTGGGAGAGCAGGATCTGTAGCCGTCGCGGGAACGTAGAGCAGACCGACTGCGCGATCATCGCTATCTTCCCAAGTCCAACCGGCTTTGAGAGCCTCTGAAAGGGCAACTTCGTCGGTTACGCCACCGGATACCGTCACCACGCACGCGTCGGGCATTGCAGTGAGGGCTTCGAGGGTGATCGTGTCATGTTCGCCGGTTGCGCTCATCACCCAATCGGCGTTCGCGCAGGCATCGAGAAGCGAGGCTGTCTGGAACCCATCCATGCGAGCACGCAGTTCGCGCACCGGATCGAGCTCCACCACCGTCACCAGAGCGCCACACGCGCGGGCAAAGTGAGCACCGCCCATGCCAACATCGCCGTAGCCCACAACCACGAAACGCTGATTCCAGAGCGGAACCCCCTGTAACTGCGGATCAACGAGGTCCAGAGAAGTCAGCAAACAGGACTGGCCCGTCGCATACGCGTTATCGAAAAGAGTCTTCGAGCGCGCATCATTCGATGCCATCACCGGGATGCGTAACGGAAAGCCCCGAAGCGGACGAATCCCCGACGTCGTCTCTTCCGCGGCACCCTTCAAGGTAGTCAGAGCATCAGGAGCGCGCGTCTCGTCATGCGCCATGCGGATCAGATGCGATCCATCATCGAGCAGGAACTCGATCCCACTGGTCAGAAACTGGCGAGCAAGCTCTTCTTCACGCTCCGGTGTCGCGCTCGACTCCGCAAAGACGGCAAGCCCTGCCGCGCGAAGCTGATCCGCCACATCGTCCCGAGTTTCATCTGCGTGCCCAAACACGCTGACCGTCGCGCCCGCTTCCTTCAGCAGGAGAGCGAGCACCGCCGTCTTCGGCTCCAATACCAACGCGAGCCCGACATGACGACCCTTAAGAGCGCCCGTTGCTACAAGATCACTGACCGTCGCCCGCGTCACCGGCATGAATGATCGCGCCCACGCCAGACGACGCTGCGCATAACTCGCATCATTCTTAGGATCATAGGGATCCCGAAGAAGCTTCCCGTCCGAATCAAGAACCTGAACGTGAGGAGGAATCTGGCGAACATCAGGCTCCTCATCCACATTCACATACATGCCAACCTGCGACGGATTCACACGCACAACGGGCGCCTCATTCACGCCCACCACCACACTAATGTGCCCTAACGACTGTTCGGCAGCCTCTTCGGGACGTACAACCACCGCGTCAGCGGTGGCCTCGTCAACCGAATTCACAAACCTGACATGCGCGCCAAACCCTGAGAGCAACGACCCCAGTGCCTCGTACACCTCGCACCACCATGGCGAGGACGCGCTCGCGGACGTCAGAATCGCAAACGAGCGACCAGCAACCAGCAGATTCGTCGTTGCCGCGAAACGACGCACCACAACCTGCGCGATGGCACGCGAATCAGAAGAGGTCGAAGCAAAAGGACGAACATATTTCATACCAACGACGCTAGCAAGACGTAGTCTCACGCACAGTCAGAGCACAAGAATTCGAACACAATCGCATAAACGTCGACAATCTCACGCATGAAATGAGACCAGGAACGGCTTTCGTGTCGGATACGTCCCCAACAATCGGGGACAATCGAAGCATGACACTGCTTGAACCCACCGACCTGTCATCCCTCGCTACCGACTGCGACCTGCGTCTTGTCGCTGTCGACATGGACGGCACCCTGCTCGATGACGACAAAAACTTCCCCGAGAGACTCCCTGAACTCCTCGACATCATGGATGAGCGTGGGATCGTGTTCGCCCCATCATCAGGACGCCAAGCATGGACGTTGCTCGACATGTTCCCCGGACGCCCCGGAATGACAGTCATCGCTGAAAACGGTGCGATTGTCATGAAAGACGGCAAGGAAGTTTCATCCAGCCCCATCGACCACGAAACTCTCCACCGTGCCATCGACATGGTGCGCGACGCCGTCGCAACCGGAATCAATGGTGGCCTAGTCATGTGTGGCAAGCAATTCGCCTACGTTGAACGCACGGACGACCTATTTGTTGACGGCGTCCTGCCCTACTACCACCGCACCAAACGAATCGCCGATCAGCACGAGATCATCGACATGATCGATTCCGGTGAAATCGACGACGACATCGTGAAGCTCGCCGTCATGTGTCTTGACCCGGTGGGCCCGCTGGCTGAAGCAACACTTGCGAACTTCGCGGACACTCACCAGTATGCGGTTTCCGGAGATAACTGGGCTGACCTGCAGATTCGTGGCGTCGACAAGGGTGATGCTGTGCTCGCACTGCAGGACGCTCTTGGCGTGACGCCCGCGCAGACCGCAGCATTCGGCGACTTCCACAACGACATCTCCATGTTCAAGTACGCCGACTGGTCGTTCGCCATGGCGAACGCTCACGCTGACGTTGTTGCGGAAGCCCGATATATTGCGCCGTCCAACAATGAGGATGGTGTCGGCCAGGTTGTTCGCACCCTGATAGGAGATGACTGATTTTCGCGAAGTGACCCCGACTGCGCTTGATGCGACACTTTTGTCCTGAAATGTGTGGTTGTGTCGCGTGGGGTGTAGTTGGTGACGCGCGACGAGAGAAACGCGCGAGCAAAGCTGGTGACCCACAAACGCACAACTGATGCTTCTCAAACACAAAACTGGTGGTCACGCGACATCAATCGCATGACCACCAGCTTTAACGTGTGATGGCGAGGGGTGTGAGGCTCAGTTGCGCTCTTCCGAGGGGTTCACTTTCCCGTGAATTCCACTTCGCTGTCATCTTGTTGCGCCGGAGGCTCACTTCTGAGTGAACTCACTTCGCCGAGAGCTCACTCTTCGGTTGCGGTGTCAATCTGCTCGACGCCTTCGACCTTTTCAGGTTCGGTGGTGGGAAGGTCGACAGTCGTTTCCAGGTCGGCCCAGTATTCTTCGGCCCAGGGATCTTCGATCGGCTGGCTACGCTTCCAGAGCACGTAGCCGGCGCCGGCGACGGTTGTTGCAAGGGCGGTCCATCCGATGGCGCGGAGGAAGCGGTGTTTCTTCACGATGACCTTCTTTGTCGGGGTGGTGAGAGCTGCCTGCGATGCTTCGCTGGCGTGACGTGCGCGTTCAAGCAACGGCGTTCCCTCTGCGGCGAGCGCTGCGCCACCTTCGTGGACGGCTCGCTGGATGCGCGGAATGTAGTCTTCGACGACCTCTTCGCGTGCCTTTTCGAATGCGGGGCGTGCGCGGTCTGCTGCGTCAACGGCGCGAGCGGTGACGTCTTCGACGACCGGTGTTGCGCGGTCGATTGCTTCGTTCAGTGCTGCTTGGGCGCGAGGTGCTGCCCAGTCGATGCCCTGTTCAGCGAGTTCGGTGGCTTTCACTGCCACCCGTCCGGCGTGCACGGCGACCGCGTCGCGCAGTTGGAGTGCTTCGTTGCGAAGTTTCTCCGTGTCGAAGTTCGGTGTGTTGGCCATAGTCCGAATCCTTCCAATAGTTGCTGCGGTTTGTACCGCGTCTTCCCATTGTGCACCGAAGTTTTGTGATCTGCACCCCTAGCGACAAAATCGGGTGGCTCCAGATCATGCCTTTTGGCGCCTTTTCTGGGACGATGAAGACATGGAAGCAACACTGCACACCTCTATGGGTGATATCAACATTGAACTGTTCCCGAACCACGCACCGAACACGGTGAATAACTTTGTCACGCTGGCTCGTGGCGAGCGCGAGTGGGTTGACCCGATGACCGGCCAGAAGACGTCGCGTCCGCTTTACGACGGCACGATTTTCCACCGCGTTATTTCGGGCTTCATGATTCAGGGTGGTGACCCGCTGGGCACCGGTACTGGTGGCCCGGGCTACCAGTTCAACGATGAGATCCACCCGGAACTCAACTTCAACAGCCCCTACCTGCTGGCCATGGCGAATGCTGGCAAGCGTATGGGCAAGGGCACGAATGGTTCGCAGTTCTTCATCACGGTTGCGCCGACCCCGTGGTTGCTGGGCAACCACACCATTTTCGGTGAGGTCAAAGACGAAGAGTCGAAGAAGGTTGTCGACGCGATTGCAACGACTGCGACGGGCGCGAATGATCGTCCAGTGAATGACGTTGTGATCGAGTCGGTTTCGATCGTCGACTGAGTGTGAGGTTGGCGTGTCTCGTGTTCGGCGTGGTTTCCCGCTTGGGTAATTGTTGCTGATTGGCGAGGCCGCCTCCACTTGATCGATCACGTTTTCTTCATTGTGGGGCGGATGGGGGAGCGGATCCCGTGTGGATTCGTGCGTCTGTCCGCCCTAGGTGTATTCAGACGGTAAGAGCGATTTTGGTTGCTCGTGAGCGTCGGGAGCGGGATGGTGTGTCTGGTTTCTGGCGGTGTGTGGAGGATATAGAGCATGTCGACGCCTTTGTATGGACAGCGTTCGAACCCGTATGCGGCTCCTGAGTGCCCGCGTCACCCGGGTGTGCGTTCGGTGGATTATTGCAAGAAGTGCAATCGTCCGATGTGTGTTGATTGCACGGTGCGGACCGAGGTTCGTTCAGTGTGCGTGGAGTGCGCGAACGTTCGCAGGCCACGTGTTCCCAGTGGTCAGCCGGTTGTGACGTACACGCTGATTGGTATCAACGTTGCGTTGTTCATCTTGTCCTTCGTGTTGCCGTTGGTGGGGAATTGGCTGTTCTTTAACCCTGCGGTGGGTTACCGCCAGGTGTGGCGGTTCTTGACGACTGCGTTCCTTCACAGCGGGTTCATGCATATTGCGTTCAATATGTTGGCTTTATACTCGGTGGGTATTGAGCTTGAGCAGGTGTTGGGGCGTACCCGGTATTTGTCTGTTTATCTGCTGAGTGCGATTGGTGCGTCGCTGTTTGTTTTGGCGTGGGTCTTGATTCAACCGTCGTCGCTTGGGACGGTGACCGTGGGCGCGTCCGGCGCTGTGTTCGGTTTGTTCGGTGCGATGTTCGTTTTGCAGAAGCAGTCGGGTATGGATACGAGGGCCGTTGTGGGCCTCTTACTTGTGAACTTGCTGATCGGTTTTATTGTCCCGAATGTGTCGTGGCAGGGGCACGTGGGTGGCCTTGCCACGGGCGCGTTGGCGACGTGGATTTATTGGCGTCAGGGGCGTGCAAAGCCTGGAATTACTGCGAAAAAGCAGGAACGTCAGGCCTTGTGGATAACTGTGGGTATGTATGTTGCTGCGATCGCCTTGATTGGCTTGACCTACGAAGTGATTTTCGAGGTTCTCGGATAAATTCGTTGAAATCTCGAGGTTTATGCGAGTTATCCACAATCTGTGTGATTGTCTAAGTTACACGGATGTAATTTATCCCCAGGTGTGGAAACACCTGGGGATAACTCTTGTGATTGTTGAAATCTAGCGGGAAACCTTTATCAACAGGTCATCGCCAGCGGAGCGTCATCAAGAAACCCACCATCATGATGCCCAGGCCGATCACCATGTTCCACCAGTCGATGCCGGGAATCGGGTAAACGCCCGAAGAAATGTAGTAGACCATCAGCCACACAAGGCCGATGAGAAGAAGGGCAACGAAAGCCGGTGCCCACCAGCTGGGGCTCAGCGGAATACCTGCGGTCCAGGCGTTGAGATCCTGATCTTCGGGAACCTGGTGCTTCGTATTCTTGCGCTTTTTGTTCTCAGCCACGTTTCTCCTCAATTGAACTTTGGTGCCCTTGCCGACTACTTCTCGGAAAGGCATCGCAGAACGCTAACCCCTTTAGCGTAGTCTTCCAAGTAACGACAAACCAAAGTGCAACGCGGGAAGGAGGCATTGATGGCACACAATCAGGACGATTCGCCCCATTTGACTCCACCCGAGGCATCACAAAAATCCGATTCCTCGAGCCCACCCGCCTTTGAACCGAGGTCGCGTTCGAAAAAGAAGGCGGCCTCGTCGATGAAACCCAAGCCCCACATTTCGCACTTCGACGGCCCCTGGCACGTGGCCCTGCGCAAGCTACGGAAGTTTGCGCCACTGTCTCCACGCGCGGCCACATCCGTTTTTATTGTCACCGCGGCTTGCGGCTTGCTGTTCATCGTTTCAGCGCAGGCGAAGAATGACGCCGACAACCTCGGGCGAGATACCAACCTGATTTCGCTGGTACGAGCCTCGCAGGATGAAGTCGAAACGCTTGATTTTGAGGTGAACGCACTGCGCGACATCGTCTCTCAATACGCCAACTCGTCCGGCCAAACGCAGACCGAGGATACGTCCATTACCTCACTGGCAGCACAGCCCGTGACCGGCCCAGGTGTGACTATTACGCTCACGGACGCACCCCAGCAGGCGATTCCCGACGGTGCTACACCGAACGACCTAGTCATTCACCAGCAGGACATTGAAGACGTGATGAACGCGCTCTGGAATGGTGGCGCGGAAGCCATGACTGTCCAAGGAGTACGCGTGACCGGACAAACAGTGATCCGATGCATTGGCAACGTGATTCTTGTTGACGGACAGCCTTTTTCTCCGCCATACGTGGTGGAAGCCATTGGTGATCCGAACGCGCTCACAGAGAAGGTCAACGCAAATCCCCGTATTGTTAATTACAAGGCCTACGTTGCTTTGTATGGCCTTGGCTGGGATCTGGAGACGAACAAATCCCTTCATCTTCCCGCGGCTAGCGTGAAGACATTTAACTCATACGCACAGGTGGTGGACTAAAACATGACAAGGCGTTCCATGGCAGGCGCACATATTGCACCCCAAAAGAAGGCCTCGCCGCTCAGCGTCGCTCTTGGAGTGATTGGTGAACTCTTCATTACCGTCGCCATCGTTTTGATTGGTTTCGCACTCTGGCAGCTCTACTGGACGTCTTTCAAAGTTGAAGGACCTCGCCAGCAAGCGATCGAAACATACGCCCAAGCGCACGCGCCCGCTACCACAAACGTTGGTGAGGAACGCACGGATGACCCGCCGTCAATGACCACCAGCGTTGACCCGAACCAGATCTACGGCCTTATTCATGTCCCAAAGTGGAACTGGATGAAGATTCCGTTGGCGGAAACCACGTCGACATTCGTCCTAGACCAGGGTTTCGCAGGCCACTATGAGGACACCGCTCAGCCCGGCGACATCGGCAACTTCTCTGTTGCCGGCCACCGTCGCACCTACGGTAATAACTTCCGCTGGATCGACCGCCTGTCCGTCGGCGACCCCGTTGTTGTCGAACTCGACAACCACTACGTCACGTACACTATGGAAACCAGCGAAATTGTTGAGGCCAATGACCCGGACAACTACCGCGTCGTCGCCCCCGTGATTGATGATGTCACGTGGAGCCAGGTGCCCACGGAACGTTGGATGACCATGACTACTTGCCACCCCGAATATGGGAACTCGCAACGTTTCATTGTTCACCTGAAGTTCAAGTCATGGACTCCTAAGGACACTGGCGTGCCCAGTGCGCTGGCGGACGAACCCGCAGCCTGATCCCATTTTCTCCGCTTGAACATCGCTTGAAAAGGACATTTGATCCACATGTACGCTTGGATTTTTCGTCATCTTCCCGGACCGACATGGTTGAAGGTGATTGAGTCGTTGGTTCTGATTGGCCTTGTTGCCTACGCTCTTCTTGAGTGGGGTTACCCGTGGGCCCAGGAATACTTAGAGTTGGGCGAAGCGTCCGTCTGACCTGTTCACCCGTTGACGCTTTCGCCGTTTCAGGTGGCGTTCGGCTGATACTTTTCCGCATACGCGCGGATGGTTCGTGCCGGTTCGTTTGATCTTGGTGTCGTTGTGACGCGTTGCCAACGTGTTCTGGCGCGTGGAATCGGCGTGATTCTATCAGGGTGGCTTAAGGGGGACGAGGCCACGCCTGGACGGGCGCGGAGCTTGAAGCCTGTTGTAGCTGAGCGGAAATACGCCACTATGAGTGAGGGCGCATAGTTAAGGTTTGCATCTGTTGATGTTGCGGTGAAAGTTCCAACAACCTTCAGCGTAACCTGGCGGGGATCATATGATCCCCGCCAGGCCTCGTCAATCAAATCCACCCACGGTGAATCGGATAACTACCCACTAGCTACCCGAGTTCGCCTGACCGGAATTGTTCGGATTAGCCGGAGGAGTCTGCGGACCCTTCGACACCGTAAGGTTCACGGTCGAACCCTGGGCGACAACAGAACCCTCAGTCGGATTCACCGCCAGAACACCGCCAGCTTCCAGATTGTTCGAGTACTGCTCCGTCACCGATGTGCGCAAGCCAAGCTCCTGCAAAGTCTGAACAACATGCGCCTGGTCGTAACCAACCAAACCTGAAGGAATCGTGATCTTGCCAGAAGACACAGTCAACGTGACCGCCGTGTCCTTATTAACCGACGTGCCAGCAGCCGGGTTAGTGGAAATCACTAGACCTTCCTTCTGGCTCGGGTCATCCGACACCTGAACGGAACCAACCGTCAAGCCCTTCGCAGCCAGAGCCTCGCGCGCCTGATCCTGCGTCATACCCGTAACATCCGGAACCTCAACGCTCTTCGGGCCCGACGACAGACTGACCTTCACGGTCGATCCCTTCTTGACCTTCGAACCAACCGACGGGTTCACCTGAGCAACCTTGCCTTCTTCCACATCCGCAGAAGCAACAGGGTCAGCGGTCTGTTCATACACAAGCCCCAGAGCCTCAATTGCCTGCTTCGCGGCATCCGGGCTCATACCCACTAGATTGTCAGGAATAACAACGGATTCAGCGCCACTCGACAACTTGGCTGTCACGGTCGAACCAACCTCAACCTGATCGCCCGACGGCGGATCAGTCTCGGCGACCTTGCCTTCTTCAATCTCGTCAGAGGCAACCGTCTCATTCGAAATCGCGAACACCAAGCCAACAGACTCAACTGCGGACTTCGCCTCCGCCTGCGTCATTCCGATCAGATTGTCGGGGACAGCGACCATCTCTTTATCCGAAGAAGCATGCGACAGTGCGTACCAAATACCGCCCATCAGTAGCAGAGCCACAATGACAAGCGCGATAATAATGCCCTTCTTCGACTTCTTTTTCGGTTCTTCCTCAAACTCCTGCGTCGCAACGGGCGCAAAGGTCGTTGTCGCATTTGACGGGGAAGCAACTGCCGGAGGCAACGTTTGAGTCGGCTGCGAATTAGCTACGTTTGCCGCAGCCATCGGAACCGTGTCCGCCCACACCGCAACGGCTGGAGCATTCACGTGGCCACCGTGCGACGCTCGCATCAAATCAGCCAGCATAGAGGCAGCTGACGTGTAGCGGTCTGTGCGATCCTTTGCCAGAGCCTTCATGACGACGCGATCAAGTGCCTCGGGAACATCCGGGGTGATCGACGACGGTGTGGGAGGCAACTGCTGAACATGCTGGTAGGCAACGGCAACAGCCGAATCGCCGGTAAACGGCGGACGACCGGTCAGCAACTCAAACAGGACAACGCCGGTGGAGTACAAGTCGGAACGCGCGTCCACCTGCTCACCGCGAGCCTGCTCGGGCGACAGGTACTGGGCAGTGCCAACGACAGCGTTCGTCTGCGTCATCGTCGCCTGCGAATCGGTGATCGCACGCGCGATACCGAAGTCCATGACCTTCACCTTGCCGTCATTCGTCAACATGATGTTGCCCGGCTTGATATCCCGGTGCACCAAATGCTGCGAATGGGAGTATTCAAGCGCGCCCAACACGCCGGATACGATGGCAACGGCCTCGTTGATCGGCACCGGAGTACCGTCAGCGAGCAGTTCCTTGACCGTGTGCCCCTCAACGTACTCCATCACGATGTACGGCACGGAGATAGCGCGACCGTCAGGGCCGGTCAGCATTTCCTCGCCCGTGTCGTACACGGCCACAATATTCGCGTGGTTCAAAGAAGCAGCCGACTGCGCTTCACGCCTGAAACGCGCCTGGAACACGGAGTCTCGTGCTAGGTCAGAGCGCAGCATCTTGATTGCGACAACGCGTGATAGGCGCGTATCGAAGCCCAGGTGGACTTCCGCCATACCGCCACGCCCGATCAGTGAGCGAACCTCGTACCTGCCGGCTAGACGGCGGCCCATGGAGTCTGCCATGTCTGAACCTCCTTCGTGGTGGGGAGCCCGTCACTGAGAAGCGACGTGAGTGACCCGAACATGTGCTGAAGAATGAAATATGCGCCCGCGAGAATCGCGATGATTATCAGGGCAATGATGATTGCTTGGATGATGCGTCGACCCTTTGAAACAGGTGGCGCAACCACCGACCTGTTGTACTGAGTCGGAGTCGGGGGCACGGTGCTCACCGGTGGCGCATTCCGCTTCGACACGGAGTACCAGACCTGCCTGCTCGCCTGGCTCGACGGCTTCGGTCTGACCCGCTTGGGTGGTGGCGACGACAGTTTCTGCTGGCGCGTCTTCGTCTGGGGGGACGAGGTCACGGCCTGCGTTCCTGAGCGCTTGGCTGAATCGATGGCCGAACGTTTGTCGGTGAGAGCCGGTGGTGGTGGAAGTGTCGGCGACACCGAAGCGTGAGCCGTGTCAGCCTCTTCGCGGACGCGAGCACGTTCCTTCAGTCGTTCACTGAGCTGACGACGACGCACCGCGGTTGGATCTAAGTCCACATCCCCCTTGTTCGATGGCATGGCATCTCCTGAGAGCGACTGTGAGTGTTCTGTCTGGGAGTTTACGTTTTGAGGATCCTGCGAATCTGACTGTTGCGTAAGGTTCTGCGGATCCGTTGGAGTATCAAGGCCCGCTGGGCGTTCCAGCAGTTCCTCGGGAAGACTGCGACGCTTCGTGTGATGAACCGGCGCTGCCACGGGAGACGGGTGAACCTGCGTCGGCTCCATCTTCGCCTCTGGGAATGGGTCGGGAAGCGGATGAGTTGCTACAGAAATACCCATCTGCTTTGCCGCCTTCGACAGCTCGCGGACCAACGCCACACCAGAGTCGGGGCGCTTCTCCGGCTTCTTTTCCAAGAGGTGACAAATGATGTCAGCAAGCGGACGCGGCACGTCAGAAGGCAGGGGAGGAACAGGATCATTCACGTGCGAGAACGCAATATCAACTTGCGTCTTGCCAGTAAAGGGTCGCTGCCCGGCAGCAGCCTCGTACGCAATCACACCCAAGGCGTACAAATCACCCAACGATGTCGCGATTTCCCCCATTGCCTGCTCGGGCGGAAGGTACTGAGCCGTGCCCATCACCATTCCCGCGGCGGTCAGAGCCGCCTGATTATTCGAGCGCGAAATACCAAAATCGGTCAGCTTCACGATGCCGTCGGGGCGCACCAGAATATTCGCGGGCTTAATATCACGGTGGACAACCCCGGCTTCCGACGCTGCGCCGAGCGCCATCGCGACCTGCATCAGCACGGGGACGAGGTCCTGCGTGGCAATGCGATGACCGTCTTTCAAGTAGTGATTGAGGGGCTTGCCTTCAACCAGCTCCATGACGATCCAGCCGCGACCATCCTGCTCGCCAGAATCCTGCACGTTCGCAATATTCGGGTGCTGGATACGCATCGCATTATTCGCTTCGATACGCAGACGCGACAGGGACAACTCTTCGCCAGAGAACTCCGGGCGCAATACCTTTGCGGCCACCATGCGACCGGTCACCTGATCGCGGGCCTTCCAGACCTCGCCCATGCCACCTTGAGCAATCGGCGTGAGTAGCGTGTAACGACCGCCCAGCTTCTTGCCCGCTGAATACTTTGTGGAAGAACTCATTGGATACCTGCCTCTAGAAGCGCGCGAGCAATTGGGCCGGCAACGGTTCCACCGTGAGGAGCTGGATCCGTATCGTCACCCTCGACAAGGACAGCGAAGGCAATCTGCGGATCATCAGCGGGAGCAAAACCCACCGCCCACGCGTTCGCGTGTCCGTTAGTGCCCGTTTCCGCCGTGCCGGTCTTCGCCGCCACGGAAATGCCGTCGATCGCCATGGATGTGCCCGTGCCATACGGCTGATTGACAACACCCTTCATCATCTCGGTCAGTTGCGTCGCAATATCGGCACTAATCGGGGTGCGCAACACAGTCGGGTTGGTCTCGGACTGGACAGCCAAATCAGCATCCACAACCTGCGACACCAAGTAGGGCTTCATCATCTGACCACCGTTAGCGATCGTCTGAGCAATCTCAGCCATTTCAAGTGGCGTCACCTGAACTGAATACTGGCCGATAGCGCTCATCGCCAACTGGGCCGCGTCCGTCGTTTCAGGGAAAACCGAAGGAGTCACAGCAAGCGGAATCGACTGGGACGCGCCGAAACCGAAACGCGACGCCACATCGGCAAGCTGATTGTGAGAAAGAGACTGCGCGGCAAGAATGAACGACGTGTTGCACGATCGTGCAAACGCTTCAGCCAACGTCGGATTCCCATCGCCACACGTCGAAGACTCAATGTTCGACACCGTCGTCTGAGTTCCGGGAAGCACTGTTGAAACGGGGGATTCCACATTCGTGGATGGTGAAGCGACACCATTTTCGATCAGAGCGATTGACGTCAAAATCTTGAACGTCGAACCTGGCTCATAGCGATTACCCGCGATCGCACGGTTCGATAGGGGCTCGTTCGGATCTTCCGTCAGAGCCTTATACGCGTCACTCACCGCCTCGGAATCGAAGGCGGCCAGAGAATTCGGGTCATAGCTGGGAGATGAATACATCGCCAAAATCGCGCCGGTCTTTGCATTCAACGCCACGACGGCGCCCTTGCGGTTACCCAACTGATCAGCGGCAATCTGCTGGAGGGTCGGATCCAACGTCAGCACCAAGCCACCGCCCTGGCGAGAAGCGCCCGTAAACAGGTTGTGAAGACGCTGACCAAGAAGAGCCTGAGACTGTCCGTCCAATGTTGATTCAGCGGCCGACTCAAGCCCGGTTGCCTGCGAAAATGCGGACGAGAAATACCCGGTCACCGAAGCATAAAGCGGACCCTGAGAATAGGAACGCTGGAAACGATGAGAGCCCTCAATCTTCGTTGACGACGCAATCGCCGAACCCGCAACAATGATCGGACCGCGATCCGTTTCCGCCGCGTGCAAAATAGTGCGTTCATTACGCCCATCGGCGTTTAAAGACGGAGCCTGAAGGAACTGATTGTTCGTTGCAGCCAAACCAAGCAGAGCAAACATTGCGAAGATGACGATGGACAAGCGACGAATCTGATGGTTCATGCGTTCACCTCACGTGCAACTGACGGTTGGATACCTGAGTTCCACGGAGCAGGTGTGGCGGCGGGACGACGAGCCGCATCGGACACGCGAATCAACAGCGCGACAGTCAACCACGACGACACCATTGACGAGCCGCCGGCTGCCAAGAACGGCGCCGTCAGACCCGTTAGCGGGATCAGGCGAGTAATACCGCCCAACACAACGAACAGCTGAATTGCCAGCGAGAAACTCAAACCCGTTGCCAGCAGCTTCCCGAAACCGTCACGAACGGAAATGGCGGCACGTAAACCGCGTTCAATCAGCACCAGATACAGCACCAGAATTGCGGCCAAACCGGTCAAACCCAATTCTTCGGCAAGCGACGAAAGAATGAAGTCAGAATTGGCAAGAGGAACCAACTGTGGGTAGCCACGACCCCAACCTGTCCCCATCAAACCGCCCGATGCCTGACCGAACAGCGACTGCACCAGCTGGAACGACCCGCCCGTCTGCTCATAAACCTCGGGATCCAACGCGTTCAACCACACCGAGAAACGATTCGCGACGTGCGGGAATGCCTTGACTGTCAGCGCAACAGCGGGCACGAACATGACGAAACCGATGACCAGCCACGACACTCGATTCGTTGCCACGTACAGCATTGCCACGAACAGGCTGAAGAACAGGAGCGAGGTACCAAGATCGCGCTGCAAAACAAGAATCGCAATACCGATCAACCAGACAAGCAGAATCGGACCCAAGTCGCGGGCGCGAGGCAATCGCATTCCAAGGAACTGACGTCCACCAATCGCAAGATTGTCACGATTCGTCACCAAGTAGCCGGCAAAGAACAGTGCCAGCGTGATCTTCACCAGCTCGCCGGGCTGGAACGACATCGAACCAATGCGGATCCAGACTCGTGCCCCGAACGTTTCGACACCGAGCCCCGGAATCATCGGGAGCAGTAGCAGGATCAAGGACAGGACACCGAACGTGTACGTGTAACGACGCAACGAACGATGGTCCTTCAACACGATCAGAATCAACGCGGCGACAGCAATTGCGATGCCCACAAACATCAGCTGACGCATGTCGACAGTCGCCTGACCAAGCGCATCGTAGGACATATCCAAGCGATAAATCATCGCCAAACCCAGGCCGGTGAGCGCTACCGCAATCGGCAGAATCACGGGGTCAGCGAAGGGTGCCAGGAAATGCATCCCCACCTCGGCGACAATCGCAATCGCCAGCAAAATACCGGCGTGCATCGCAAGATTGCCGGGCAACTCACCCGTGCGATTAATGTTGGTCAGAACATATCCGCCAATACCGACTGTCAAAGCAACCAGCAAAAGAATAATTTCAAGACCGCGACGAGGCTTCGCGGGAGCAACGGTCACAAGAGCCATCAGTGACCACTCGCCAAACTGTTATTCGTCGAACCTGATTGAGCTCCCGACTGTCCTGAGGACGCGGATTGAGCGCTATCGTCAGACTGAGAGTTATCAGCGTTCAGTGCAGACTTAAAGCTCTTCTTGTTCAGACGCAACTGATCAATGTACTGATCGATCTTCTCGCGCGACGAACGCAGAACAGGATCCTTCAGGCGTTGACGGTCCGCATCGGTCAACTCAGCCAACGAAAGATCCGTGACTTCGACGGCGTGCGAGAACTTCCACGGTCCCAACGACTGCGGAATGCCCTGGTAGATAACGACGTAGCCATCCTGGCCGATCACGTAATACTGGCTCTGCGTCCACGACCAACCAAGCCATCCGCCAACACCGAGCAGAACAGCGACAACAAGGCCCAAAAGCGGGGCGAACCAAGCGCGACGCTTCGTCTGATCCTCGCCGTCATCTTCGTCAATCGCCAAACGGCGTTGCTTCCGCAAAGCCGCCGCGCGCCCAGCCGCACCCTCGCCACCGCGAGAAGCAGCATGACGATCAATCGCCGCCGCGCCCACAATCTGGGGAGGCCCAACCGGATACGACCCGGGCTTGACAATGTCAGCAACAACGCACGTGATGTTGTCAGGACCGCCCGCGCGAAGCGCAAGGCGAATCAACTCTTCAGCGCACTCACCGGGATCATCAATTTCGGCAAGAACAGCCCCCAACGTCTCGGGAGACACAACACCCGACAGACCATCGGAGCAAAGCAACCAACGATCGCCGACAACCGCTTCGCGGATCGTCTCATCCGGAGTCACATCCGCCTGAGAATCGCCCAAAACACGCAAAACAACATTCTTATTCGGATGGTGTTCTGCCTCTTCAGGCGTGATTTGACCGGACTCCACCAGATACTGAACGAACGAATGGTCCGTTGTTACCTGCGTGAGAGCCTCTCCACGCAAAACATAGGCGCGCGAATCGCCGATATGAACCATCGCCAACTTATTGCCCGAACGCATCACAGCAATACACGTCGTCCCCAGACCCTCAAGATCCTTGTCTCGACGAGAACGATCCGACAGTTCATCGTGCGCATCCATCAACGCTTCGCGAAGCAACGGCAGCATCTTGTCCGCAGGATACGAATCCGAATCCAGAGGAACAAGGTGCGCAATCGCAACGCTTGACGCAATATCGCCACCGGCAGGACCACCCATGCCATCGGCTAAAACAAGCAGGTTCGGACCCGCATAACCAGAATCCTGGTTATTGCTTCGAACCAACCCAACGTCAGAACGGGCCGCGCAACGGAATTCAATCGGGGCAGCTGCCATCAGCTCACCAATTCAAACGTGGTCTGCCCAATACGCACAACATCGCCCGAATGAAGCAGACGAGGCTCGCTCAGACGCTCATCATCAACGAAGGTGCCATTACGGCTACTCAAATCCTCGATCCACCAGCCTTGCTCAGAAGGCTGAAGGCGAGCATGACGCCCCGACGCGTACTCATCCTCAAGCACAAGCGTCGACGCGGGCGAACGCCCAATCACAATCGGTGTCGTTCCCAACGGAAGAACAGTTCCCACAAGCGGGCCACCCGTCAGCAACACGTTCCGTGGCACATCGGGCTCTAAGTTCCGAGCCTGGTGGCGGTTTCGTCGATTCTCTTTACGACGCTGATCAGCGGCCTTTCTGCCCTTACCACGCGGGGTAACAACCGTGCCAAACACGTCGCGACGCAACGTATTCACGGCACCCAACACGAGCAACCACAGCAGGACCAGGTACCCGATCCTAAAAACCGTAAACGCGAGATCCGAGGTCATTCATCACCCCCCGTTTCCGGGTGAGTCCAAAAGTCGATGACAGTACGACCAATCGTCAGCTGGTTACCATCCAGCAGGGTCGCAGCATCAATCTTGTGGCCCTCAACAAACGTGCCATTCGTGGAACCAAGATCAGTAGCAATCACACCGGTCGGCGTGATTCGCAGTTCAAGGTGACGGCGCGAAACGCCGGTGTCGGCGACGATAATATCGGCTTCGGTACCGCGACCAATCACCGTCACGGGTTCTGTCAGTAGCCAACGCTCGCCATTCACCTCAATGATCGGGTGCTCAGGCGAAGGAGACGAGGCAGTCGCTGGCGCGACACTCCCACGCTTATTCGAAGCCTCGACGCGCAACTTGCCTGCCTGCTCCTTGTCATCCTCGCGGAACTCAACGCTTACCGGGCCAAGCAGGGCGTACCCGTTGTCCGCAGCATGCTCGGTCGCCTGCGTTGCGAATTCGTCCGCAAGAACATTCAAGTCAGCTTCCAACGAATCCAAATCAGCCGGCGTAGCAAACACCGTGAAATGATTCGCCGCGATCGTGCGCTCCGTTGACAGCTCCTGCGCCGAATCGTCCATCGCGCGACGAATAGCCGAGTTCACATCAACCGCTTTAATGCCGGAACGAAAAACCTTCGAAAAGGCATCGTTGACACCACGCTCAACTGCGTTCTCAAAGCGATCAAAGATGCTCATGCTCGGTACTCCTAGGGACAGGCGGTATTGGACGCTTTTCTGGCGGTTGATCGCCGAAATATCGACTCTCTTCCAACGGAAAAACGCTTCGCGTGAGCGTAAATGCACACACGTAACAAAAACAGTTTAACCGTCAACGCGAAAGTGAGGGTTTTTTGCGGACGCTTCTCCACGATTTCTAGGATAAATCCAGGGGTGAAACGAAAGAGCCCCGACAACCGTGCTGGTTGCCAGGGCCCTTGTCAGTTGTCTTGAAGGAGGGGCCTTAGAAGTCCCAGTCCTCGTCCTCGGTGTCGACGATCTCGCCGATGACGTAGGAGGAACCGGAGCCCGAGAAGAAATCGTGGTTCTCGTCGGCGTTCGGCGACAGAGCCGCCAGAATTGCCGGGTTCACGTTCGTCTCGTCGGCCGGGAACAGGGCCTCGTAGCCGAGGTTCATCAGCGCCTTGTTCGCGTTGTAGCGCAGGAACTTCTTCACGTCCTCGGTGAGGCCGAGCGGATCGTAGAGATCCTCCGTGTACTGCTCCTCGTTCTCGTAGAGCTCGTAGAGGAGGGAGTAGGTGTAATCCTTGAGCTCGTCGCGGCGCTCGGGAGAGGACTCGGCGACGGCGAGCTGGTACTTGTAGCCGATGTAGTAGCCGTGAACGGCCTCGTCGCGGATGATCAGGCGGATCAGGTCAGCGGTGTTCGTCAGCTTCGCGTGCGCCGACCAGTACATCGGAGCGTAGAAGCCCGAGTAGAAGAGGAAGGACTCGAGCATCGTCGAGGCGACCTTGCGCTTGGCCGGATCGTCGCCCTCGTAGTAGGACTTCACGATCTCGGCCTTCTTCTGGAGGGGCTCGTTCTCTTCCGACCAGCGGAAGGACTCGTTGATCTCCTCGGTGGACAGGAGGGTCGAGAAGATCGAGGAGTACGACTTCGCGTGCACGGACTCCATGAACGCGATGTTCGTGTAGACGGCCTCCTCGTGCGGGGTGCGCGCGTCGGGGATAAGGGAGATTGCGCCGACGGTGCCCTGCAGGGTGTCCAGCAGAGTCAGGCCGGTAAACACGCGGTTCGTCATCAGCTGCTCGTCCGGGTGCAGGGTTTTCCAGGACTGAATGTCGTTCGACAACGGCACTTTTTCAGGCAACCAGAAGTTGCCGGTGAGGCGATCCCAGACCTCGAGGTCCTTCTCGTCCTCAATGCGGTTCCAGTTGATCGCTTCAAAAACAGGCTGAGTGCTCACTGGTCTTCTTTCAATCCGGGGTGTGCTTCGTATCCAAGCGCGGGCGTTTGGGGGTATGGACATAGCCTACCCGCGATGTGGGTGGGTAGGTGAGGTGGGCGGGCGGCCGATCTTGTGAGATCGGCCAGTTGCGCACACATCGAGTGTGCACCAATCGACGAGGCCGCCTGCCGATCTTGGCTCTGCTCTTATCGCAGGCGGAGCCAGGGAGTCGGTGCTCAGTCGCGTACCAACTCGAAAAGGTGGTCGATAACGTTCGTTCCGGACGCGCGCAGACCGTCGTGCTGGTACTCGTTCGTGATCCACGTGCGTGCGCCACGGATTGTCGCCGCGGTATCGAGGGACAGTTCACGAGGCACAAACATGTCGTCGTAGTAGACGGCTGCTGCGACCGGGACGGTGTTGTGAGTCAGAACCTCGGGAATGTAGACGGCCGGCCAATCCGTGCGTGTCGCCAGAATGTCGCAGGCTTTGGCGAACGGGCGGAGGAACGGATCCTCGTCGAAGAAACGGCGCATCATGTGCTCGCCGGTCAGGTAGTAGGGCTCAGATTCGTCGAGTGGATCGGCATCCTTAGCGAAACCGGGGATTTCTTCGGCTAGACGGTCGGCGGACCAGTTCGTTGTCGTGCCCGCCAGGTCGGGGGTCGCACCCGCATAAATTGTTTCGTGCAGGACCGCGTACATGGGTGTACCTGCAATTTCCGCCGCGATGCCTTCGAGGAACTGGTGTGACAGACGACGCTGCCCACGCACCGTCGTCCACGGGCCTTCGAGCAGGTAGTGCAACATGTCTGTGCGCGTTGTTGTTCCCAGGCCCATGCCGATCATGCGGAATCGTGCGGGGCTGAGGCGTTCTCCTGTTGGCAGTAGTTCTTCGGTGTCGCGCAGGTGAGCGGCGATTTCACGGATCGTGCGCTCGTCGGATGCGTAGCGCGAGAAGTAGGTCTGGTTACGCTTCGCCGTGGCGGCGTATGTCCGGCGATAGATTTCGTCAACATGTGTAAGGCCCGGCAAACCACCCGTAAGTAGTGACTTTTCGAGGCCCTCTGGGGCGAGCGACAGATAAGCGGTCGTGATGAATCCGCCGAAGCTCTGGCCCAGAGTCGACCACTGTGCGTCGCCAGCCAGCTCACGGCGAACATGCTCGGCATCCCAGACAATCTGATCCTGGCGGAAAAGCATCAGGTAATCAGCCAACGCCTGGTCGTTGATGGACCCATCCGGGTTATCGAAGCGACCGGACTCCACCAAACTGCGCGCATCAAGGCGTCCCGACTGGCCAGTGCCTCGTTGATCTAATAGAACCAAGCGGTGGTCGTCGAGCAGACGCCCAAGCCAGCCATCGCGGAAGTCACCCGAACGAGGCGCGCCAAAACCGGGACCCCCCTGCAAATACACCAAGTAGGGGAGGTTTTCGCCACCGGGGCGGATCACCTCGCGCGCGAAAACCTCGATCGTTTCCAGCGTCTGCGGAGTCGATGCGGGTGCGTTCAGCGTCTTCCGGTGATCCAACGGGACGACGAAACGGTGTTCATTGACGGTGCAAGAGTGCTGAATATACGAGTTCACGAGCATGAACCCACTGTATCGCGGGCGGGCGATCCAATTCGCATACCCGCAACGATGTCAGTGAACCGAGAGCAAGCTGGCTCTTTGCGGGAGTGCGGTTGCAGGCTGGACATCACTCAGCAAATCTTGCGCGTGGGTCGCTACTGCTCGTTCGAGGGACGCACCGTGGACGTCAGTGTGGCCTGCCTCTTAACCTTTCAAGGTTGTCTGATGATGAACCAGGCTCAGCCCACGCGAATTCTCACTTGGCTCCCAGACCGACAGCTCAACGCTGGCGCCGTTCTTCCATCGCATCTCGTAGCGAACAAGCCAAGCGCTTCCTGCGGGAGTCACCGTCATGCGACTGATCTTCGCGTCGAGGGGAACAGGGCCCTCCAACGTCGTGGTCACGTTCCCGTTCGGCCAAACGCGCGTGCAGTCCGAGGCTGCAATCTGCTTTAAAACCGATGATTCTCCTGTAAGCCAGGCGGTGAGGAACACCTTTTCATTCTCAATCAGACGCGACCTGTTGTCCGATCCGGAACCGTCACGCATCTCCATGAAAGAAGAGTCAGAAGAAGAAACCGCCGGCTCCGCGACTGCGCTCGCGGAATCATCGCCGAAATCACCGGTTTCGTTGGACTGCGAAGCGGGAGTTTCTCCCCCACTACCAGCAAATCCGGGGCCAGGCTTGGGGATGCGACCCGCCTGATATTCCTCGGCGCATCCGCGCGCGAAGTCATCGGCGAGCTCGTTCATGGTGTGCCCAGCGTGGCCTTTCACCCATTCGAAGGTTACGTTCCGCCCAGCGATGACACGGTCAATTTCTTGAATCAGTTCAAGGTTCTTGATCGGCTTCTTATCGGCTTTCACCCAACCGCGCTTCTTCCACCCGTGCATCCACTGAGAGATCACGTTGATCGCATACTGCGAATCGGCCAAGATATGGAGCTCACAGTCAGCAAACCCAGCAGCTTCCGTGGCCTTCAACAGCTCAAGAACAGCGGTGAGTTCACCCAGATTGTTCGTCCCCGATTCCCAGCCACCGGCATCCCAGCAAGTGGCGTCAACGACCCACGCCCAGCCGGCGGGACCAGGATTCCCAAGTGAAGAACCGTCAACGGCAGCAACGATACGGTTACCTGCAGGCGTCATCGCTGATCACCAGCCTTGTCCATTGCTTCGGATGCTTCAGACGTACCTAGTTCCGATGCTGCGGGCTCGCGAACTCCGACCTGCCCGAGCGCGAAAGCGAACTCTTCGGCGCGAGCCTTCCAGCGCCCTTCACGGCCAGACGGCCCAGCATGACCTGCAACCATCTGAGTACGCAGAACAATCGGACGCGAGGCGGCAAGGTCAGCATCTGCGTTCTGCCCTGACGCTTCTCGTAGGCGTTGGACCCACTTGGTCGGCTCAACAAATTCAACGCGTGTGTCATTCACTGACGTTGTTGCCATAACCGCTGGCAGAGTGACGTTTTCTGGCACGTTCTCGTACGGCGTGTAGCCCTTCATAATCCGGAAGATCTCCGGGCTTTCAATGGGGTTACCCCACTCTTCCCATTCACCGACCGTCAAAGGAAGACTCGGATCCAAGATTGTCGTCAGAGCGTCGACGAAAGGAACGCCAGCGATCACCGTTCGATACAGGTCGGGAGCCATATTCAACACGGCACCCATCAACAGACCACCGGCACTTCGTCCCTCAGCAATGAGGCGTCCGGGAGCAACCCACCCTGATTCGACCATCCAACGCCCAACGTCAATGAAGTCGGTGAAAGTATTCACCTTCACGGCTTCCTTCCCATCGTCATACCACGCGCGCCCCAGTTCGCCACCACCACGGATATGCGCGATCGCAAACACCACACCGCGCTCAAAGATTGGCAGGCGGAGCGTCTCAAACTCGGGGTCATAGGAGACCTCGTACGACCCATATCCCAATTCCCACCCGGGATGTGTGCCGTCAGGTCGCACATCAACCCCGTGAATCAACGTAACCGGGATCTGAGTCTTCCCATCGCGAGCCGTTACCCACACACGCTCTTCCACCATCGTGGACGGATCCCAGCCGGGAGCCTCCGCGACCTTCAGTAATGTCGTTCCACCGCTGAACGGATCAACTTGGATCGTTGTTTCCGGTTGAATCTGCGACTGAACGCGCACGCGGAAGAAATGGTCATCAAAGCGCGGTCCATCGACGGAATCGATCGTGCGCACCGGAGCCTCGGCGTCGACGAAGTGTCCGCAGCCCCAGAGTTCGCCCAGTTCGTCGCCCGAAAGGGGACGAGGCCGGGCATCTCCACTGACGTCAAGAGCCGTGTTTCGTACCCGGTACTCCACTTGTGTCAGAGCATTCGAACGCATAGAAAGCACGCAGAACGATGCCCTAGCTTCCACTTCGAGCAGGCGTTCGCCTGTGCCCGCTTCGCGCACAGTGACCCACGCAGATGGGGGAGCAAAAGGCGCGGTTTCGTCAATCTCAATCGCTGATCCAGTTGCGCGATCGCCAAGAGAGCTACGTGAATAGTCAGCATCAACGGGAGTTGCCAGCGAAATAAGATCCGACGGATAAGTGGCAACGGCAAGCGTGCCCTCTTGTGACAGAGCAGTGTGCACCAGAAGCAGGTGATCGCCAGCAGAATCCACCGTCACCATCACACGCTTTGTCAGACCAGTTACTGGAAGTGGGCGCGTTGACGGACGATCCGGCAACCACACCCATGCCTGACCAGCGGTCGACGACATTGAATGAATGAGAACATGGAACGGGTCCCCACCATCGGAAATCCCCACTTCAAAACGCTCGTCAGGATCAACCAGAAGCAAACGATCCTGATCACGACCGGTGCCAAGCTGGTGCCACCAAACTTCGCACGCGCGCCACGCATCATCCACACCGATGTAAATAAACGAAGCGGAATCCGCCGCCCAGGCCAGCCCATAACCAGCGTCAACCACGGCTTCATCAACGATTTCGCCAGTATCGGCAACCTGAACAACCCACGTGAAGCGCTCATCCCCAGCAGTGTCCCGCGCCCACGCGATTAAGCGACCATCGGGGCTTGGCTGAATATCGGCGACCTTAAAGAACTCCTGTCCCTTTGCCAGAGCATTCTCGTCCAGAATCAGCGTCTCGCCAGGAAGAACATCATCAACACTGGGCTGAGGCGGAAGAGCAGACGCATCAACAATGCCCTTGCGATCGGCCGGCACACGATGATGCGTCGCATACGAATCGCCCTTATGCCACTTGCGGAAATACCAATAATCACCGTCCAAAACGGGAACCGAGACATCATCCAGAGCCGTATGCCCCTTCACCTCGGCTGTAATCGCTGCAGCCAATGACTCAGTTGGCTTACACACTTGATCCGCCCAGTGATTCTCTGCATCCAGGTGCGCGACCACATCAGCATTCGACTCATCGCGCAACCAATCCCAGCCATCATCAAAATGATCGCCGTGAATATCGCGGATGCGGTAGCCAAATCGACGTTCGGCCACAGGTGGAAGGGTGAATGTGCTCATGCACAGACTTTAACCCGCACCATGCACAATTGTTTTACATGGCCCCGTACGGGTAAATGAGCCTGCGCCTCAGCATCGACACCTTCACCGTCAATCCGGCAACCGCACGCGTCGGCGCGTTTAATGCTTCCCGTGGTCAAATGCGCTGGTTCGGCAAAGAAGACATGATGACCTTGGCCGACCTGCCAGCCAATGAGCGTTTGAACTCCCTGTTCACCGTTCTTACGGCATCGGTGCGCGCTCGAAAGTAGGGGAGTGGTTGGGCTTTCACTGGCTGGTTTTTGAGAGACTGACCGGTTTGTGTGCACGGGCTGCACCTGACGCGACGGTTTAGTGTCTGAGGGCGTGGTTGTGTCGCGTGGGGTGTAGGTGGTGCGGTGAGGAGGCGGGTTTTGTGCCCCGAACTGCATCTGACGCGACACTTTTGCCCTGAAAACCCCAGATCCGTCGCGCTAGGTGCAGTTCGTGTAGTCCCACGCAACACGCGAAAAACCGACGAGGTTCGGGCTTGAACGAAACTCGGGGTGCATCCGAATGGATGCACCCCGAGCCCCGACACGGAGCCGTGTTACTCAGTCGTCAGTGCCTCCACGGGAGAGACCTTTGCAGCCTTGCGTCCGGGCAACCACGAGGCAATCAAAGCGGCCAACACGGACACAGCAACAACCGCAATCAGCGTTCCCCACGGCATGGCGATTGCAATGGTCACATCCTTTAAAGGCAGGGCGTATGTTCCCGCGATTCCAAAGATAATCCCCAGAATCACACCGATGGTTGACCCAGCCAACGCGATACAGACAGCTTCGACACTCAGCATTGTCTTAATATTCCGGCGGGTCATACCAAGAGCGCGCAACAGACCGTTCTCGCGGGTGCGCTCCGCAACAGACAGACTGAGCGTATTCGTCACACCGACCAGTGCAATCAGAACCGAAATACCGAGCATTCCGATCACGACCAGTAGGACTTGATCGATCGCCCGGTTGTAGGTTTCGCGTTCAAGAGCGGTACCGTTCACCGAGTACTGGTCGTTGAGCGACAGCAGAGCGGACTGTACTTCGGTAGCACTCGCCTGGTCGTCCAGCTTCACTTGAATCGCACTCACACCGGCTGATGAATCCAGTTTGCCGAGGGCGTTCGCAGAGATTGAAACGTAGTCAGCCGGGGAGCGCTCATCGATGAGAGCGGTGAAATCCGCACACTTTCCATTCGAGGTACACACCTGAACCGTGTCTCCGGTCTTCACTGTGCTGCTCGAAAACTTTGCGGTCGAATCATCCAATACGTCAACCGTGGAGTGTGCGACCGGATTCAAGTCGGGCACGCCGTCGATGAAGACATCAAGCGAATCGGTCCCCGCTGTCATCGTTCCGCTGGTCCCGTGAATCTCAACCGCCGCGACAACACCTTGTGTCCCAGTGACCTCCGACAGAGCGGATGCGGGTAGCTCACCGCTGACAGACTGCACGGTCAGATCGTAAGGACGAGCAGAATCAACCTCGGAAGTGAGCGTCTGACGCATTGATGCTGCGCCCACGCTCATCATGGTGATCAGGGTGACGCCAATGGCGATAGCAACACCTGTTGCTGCGGTGCGACCAGGATTGCGAAGAGTATTTTCGCGTGCCAGCTTTGACGTGGTTCCCCGTCCAAGACTGCCCCACAGACGTGCCAAAGCCGGGATGAAAACGATCGATGCGCACATCATGGCGACTAGCGCGACCATTCCGGAAAGGAATGCGAGCAGGAAACCGCTGGTTGACCCACGCATGGACAGGCCAACACCCATACCTGCGAAGGCAAGCGTCGCAATGATGAGCGAAACAATGAAGAACACGCGATGCGACTTCTGCGAGGATGCGGTTTCCGTTTGATTACCCAGTGCCTCGATCGGAGACATGCGAGCAATCGAGCGCGCGGGGCGCAGGTTCGCGGCGATGGTCATCAGCGTGCCAGCTGCCCACGTGCCCGCCAAGGCGATCGGCGAGGCAGCCGAGACAACTGCGTCAGAGAACGAGACAATCCCGAACCCGTTCAGGATCGCAAACCCACCCAATGCGCCCACGGCGGTACCGACCGCCGACGAGATGAGGCCGATCAATGCGGCCTCGCGCATGACCAACGACCGAGTTTGCTTCTTCGTTGCGCCAATGGCGCGTAGCAGGGCGAGCTCGCGACGCCGCTGAGTCATTATCACCTGGAAGGTCGTCGCAACAACGATAATTGCGACAATCATCGAAATCACGGGGAAGATCAGGAATATCGCTCTGAGTGTTGCTGACCCGACGGCCAGTTGCTCAAGATCTCTTTCGTATGCCGCTTGGCCGGTCATTACTGTCAGACCGGTGTCATCGAGTGTCGTTGTCAGCGTGTTCGCCAACTTTTCTTGCTCAGCAATCGACGGGGAGGCGCTCGATGAGGCAACCAGAATGCTGGTCGTGTACTGCGAGTGATTGGACGCGGCAACCAAGCCGTCCGGTGTCATCATCGCAACACCTTGGCTCGTCGGCCCGGTTTTCATCAGGCCCGAAACGGTCAGGCTGGTCTTTGGAGCAGAAGCATCCTGCGTGTACGCAGCGCTTGCCTGAATCGTGTCGCCTACCTTCACGCCAAGGTTGTCGGCGGCGATCGTGTCGAGGAAGATCTCAGTGTCGCTGTTCGGAAGGGCACCTTCTGTTACTTCACTGCGGTGGAAAGGTTCCGGCTGGGTAGAGCTTGCCATGCGAACCGTGCGCTTAGCGCCATTCGACAGATTGAGGAAGGCCCGCTGTTGCGGTGCAATTGCCGTGACACCGTCGGTTGCCTTCAACTGATCGGTGACCTCTAAAAGATCCGAGTGGCCGGCATCGTAGAACTCGTCAGTAGCCTCGACCACCGCGGCAGCACCGTGGTAGGAATCGCGCGCACTCGCGGTCAGTGATGCGGTCATGCCGTTGCCGAGTGCCAGGAACACCATGATGAACGCGGTTGAAATCGCGACGGCGAGGCCGGTCGCCACGTAGCGATGACCGTGCGTCTTCACGTTGGCGCGGAGCAAGTGGCCAAGGGTTCCACGCGTTGTGGAAGCGTCGGTACGAGGTTCGGATGTAGGGGCGAAATCGCCCGGTTGTTTAATGGAGCTCATCGTGCAGCCTCGCTCAGCTGAGCTTCGGTCGGCTTGGTCAGATCGGCGCGGATCTTTCCGTCGCGCATCACCAGGACACGGTCGGCAATCAGAGCGGCGTTTTGATCGTGCGTCACCATGATGACGCTCTGCCCCAGCTGATCAACGGTGGCGCGAAGAAGTTGCAGGACCTCGCGCGAGGAAGCGGAGTCCAGGTTGCCGGTCGGTTCGTCGGCGACGATCACTGCTGGCTTCGATGCGAGCGCACGGGCAACGGCGACGCGTTGCTGCTGGCCACCAGACATTTCCTGCGGGCGATGCTTCAAGCGATTCCCGATGCCGAGCACGTCGATGATCATGGAGAGCCAACGGCGGTCAGGCTTTTGTCCGGCCAAGTGAAGGGGAAGCTCAATGTTTGCGCGCGCATCAAGAGTGGGAACAAGGTTGAAGCTCTGGAATACGAAACCGATGCGGTCGCGACGAAGACGGGTCAACGCGTCATCATCCAGTTGCGACAAGGTTTTACCTTCGATCCGAACCTCGCCACTGGTCGCCAAATCGAGACCGGCAAGCATGTGAAGCATGGTCGACTTACCTGAGCCCGACGGACCCATAATGGCGGTGAAGGTGTGCTCGTAAAAGTCGACGCTGACGTCGTCGAGCGCTGCGACGCGCGTATCATCCTGACCGTAAATCTTGGATACGTGATCAAGCGCGACAACGGGCGCGGACGACGAAACGGATGAGACTGACTGAGATTGTGGAAGTGAAATGCTCATGCTTCAACTGTGCGCCGAGCAACGAGCTACGCACTATGAGGGAAGCGCCCATTTCCACCCCCATTTTCTTGTGGGGGATGTCCCCGATTAACCTCGAATAGAGGGGGCTCAGTCCTTTTCCACGGAGTCGGTGGCGACAATACTGAGCCCGCGGAAACGGTTGATCGCGGCCCCAATGTCGACGCGTCGCGGGCGAGCCAAGAATGCCGGGTATGAGCGTGCCCCGAACTTTGTCAGCGCGTCCAAGCCTTCGGATGCGAACTGACGTTCAAGACGAGCAAGCAGTTCGGCTAGCGCCATCTTGCCGGCAGCATAGTTTTCCAAAACTCCTCGGACCGCCCACGCGATTGCTTCGGTCTGACCCGGATCGACGATTTGCTCCACGTCCGTCAGGGTGATTGTCTGGCGGTCGATCGTGATTTCGTCCAGGCCCGCGGACTTTGTCTTCGGGCGGTCGGACGTGGGGCGCAGGCGATGGGGGATACGAGGCGCGGGCATCGCGAATTCCTGCTTGTCATTACGAGGCCGCGGCATGTGTTCAGCTACATCCTTGGCGCGGGCGGTGACGTCCACGCAACGGTAAGTGTCAAGCATGAGGACGCAGTCGGCAACGTCCAGATAGTCGCCAGAACCGCCCATGACCATAATCGTTGAAACATTCTGCTTTGCAAGAGCTCCGATACGGTCAACGAGGGGAGTGATCGGCTCTTTTTCGGTGGCGACGAGGGCGCGCATACGCTCATCACGGATCAAGAGGTTCGTTGCCGAAGTGTCTTCGTCGATCAGCAGAAGAGGAGAGCCGAGTTCCACAGCCTCCATGATCGCCGCAGCCTGAGAGGTTGAGCCTGAAGCGTTCGACGTCGAGAAGTTCGTCGTGTTCGCGCCGCCCGGCAAATGTGAAATAAAGGGAGAAACATCGACTCCGGTCACGGTACGACCATCGGCTGCGCGTACCTTCATGGCGTCCGGAAGAGTTGCTACGAGTTCGCGACCGTCGCTTGGAACATGCGCGTACACGCCTCGTTGGATTGCTGATAATAGCGTCGACTTGCCGTGGTAGCCACCGCCGACGATTACGGTGACACCGGGAGCAATTGCCATGCCACTGACTGTGCCCGCGTGAGGAAGGTTCACCGTCTGACGCAGAGTCTGCGGGGACTCAAAAGTTACCGCGGTATCGGCGTCCATCGGAACCTGCGAAATCCCCGACTTACGGGCAAGCAACGAGCCATCGGCGATAAAAGACACCCAGTTGTTTTCCGCCAGAGAATCGATCAGAGCGCAATGATCCTCGTACGTTGCAATGTGGGTTTTCAAGGCAGAAGTCTTGGCGATGGTGATGTCATCGTCAGACACAAAATCAAACGTGTCCATCACAATGTTCGGAATATCCACGTCGAAAATACGGGCAGCTTCGCGGCCCATGATCGTTCGACCTCGCGCAGGCATCTGAACCTGGAAACGGATCTCAACATGATCGGGCATCACCTTCGCGCTTGAACGCTGCAGGATCTCTGGACCCGGGTGAGCGATCCGAATGGCACCACCACGAATGCGGTTTCTGATTGCTACCTCGAAGGCTCGCGCCAGGAAGTCAGCCGTCGCCAGACGAGCCTGACCATTGGCCAATGCTTCAGGTGGCAAGCCCATTCGATCAGGTTTCGCAGTTGCGCGAATCGACGACGGAGGAGCGTAAGGGTCGGACTGAATCCGATCAATGCTCAGCGAAAAATCGCCGTAATCCCAGTCGCCGATCACCGACTTATACGACCCGTAGGAGCGACCATCTAGACGGTCGAGGTCACGAATCAACTCTGTGTCAGAGCCAGAGCGTTTGTGGAACTTATCGTCGGTGTGAAAGCGAGGGACCATGCCCCTATCGTATCGGGTCGCTCCACCCCGGGCACAGGTCGCGCCGGCGGGCATTCCACGCACATAACGTGGTCGCTTTCCGATGCCCGCCGGCGCTATTCCTCACTCACACGGTTGAGGAAGCCTGTGCAGTACCCCGCACAGGGGCACCTCAGTCAGCCCTGCAAGACCTGCGTCGACAGGGGAGTGCGATTACCGAAACGATGGTTCGTGATCGACACTGCCTGCTCGTGAACGAACGGCAGAACCTCTACACGGCCAGAGTTTGTGACGGGGCCATCCCAGACGGCCACGTCAATCGAGCCACCCACGGCGCAACGCAGGTCGTCGCCGGCCTCGTCAATGAGACGAATACGCTCGTCGTAGTTGAATTCCACCTGTGTCAGACGCATAGTGAACTGATCGAAGTCTTCGACAACAACCCCGATACCCATGTGCGCCAGTAGCGACGCGATCGACGTGGGTAGCGGTGTGGTCGTGGAAACGGTCAGCTCAACATCGCCCCAACCGCCGCCGGTGGTCTCGCGAATCATTCCCTCACCCAGTGGATTCGAAGCGAAGGAACCCGTTGCCACGCCAGCCGAGATGACGCGCAGAATATCGGTCAGCGAAGCGCCCGCTCCGGCGCGAATCGTTGCACGTGCTGGAATGTAACGTAGAATATTGCGCTCCGCGGGCACCGCGCTCGGGTCATGTAAGACGTCGAATTCGGTGAACGCGGCCTCGTTATCCGACGAAATTGCCTTCGCCAAACGCTCCATCTCTTCGCCGTCAAGCACCTCGGACGCCGAATCGAGCAGATCACGCAACTGAGGCTTCAACGTGTGCGTCGACGGAGCGGAATCGAGTGGCGCGGACGCCAGCGAACCGAAGCCCAGCAGGTAGTTTGGGCCACCGGCCTTCGTGCCTTCGCCGACAACTGAACGCTTCCAGCCACCGAACGGCTGGCGACGCACGATCGCGCCCGTGATACCGCGGTTAACGTACACGTTGCCAGCTTCGACGTTGTTCAGCCAGTAGTTGATTTCGTCCGGATCCAGCGAGTGCAGGCCGGCGGTCAGACCGTACTCGACCATGTTCTGCGCTTCGATCGCCTCATCGAGCGTATCGACGCGGATAATGCCGAGGATCGGGCCGAAGTATTCGGTCAAGTGGTACTCGCTACCGACCTGGACACCCGAGCGGACACCAGGACTCCACAGTCGGTTCGTGTCATCGAGAGGCTTTGGGGTGATTTCCCACTTCTGACCTGGCTCCAACGTGGTCAGACCGCGCAGTAGCTTTCCGGTCGGCTCGGTCGCCAGCGGACCCATCTGAGCGCTCAGGTCATCCGACCAGGCGACATGCAGGGAACGAACCGCGTCAAGCAACTGGTTGCGCACGCGCTTCGAGAAGCCGACCGAACCGACCAGAATCACATAGGAGCAGGAAGAACACTTCTGACCAGCGTGACCGAACGCTGAGTTCACAACATCCTTTACGGCCAGATCAAGGTCGGCCGACGGAGTGATGATGATCGAGTTCTTACCCGAAGTTTCTGCCATGATCTTCATCGTTGGATCCCAGGAGCGGAACAGTTCAGCCGTCCCAGCCGCGCCTGTCAGGACAACGCGACCCACACGCGGGTGCGTGACGAGGTCCTTACCCAGCGTGTCCTCGCCGACGGAGACAAACTGCAGGACATCCTTCGGGACACCCGCAGCCCACAGGCACTCGGCAATAACGGCGCCACAGCGACCAGCCGGATCAGCAGGCTTCAAAATGACAGCCGATCCTGCAGCCAAAGCGGCCAGAACGCCACCGGCAGGAATTGCCAGCGGGAAGTTCCACGGCGGAGTAACCAAGGTCAGATCCACCGGAGTGAACTGGGCGCCATCGAGTTTTTCGAGCTCCAGAGCAAGCTGTGCGTAGTAGTGGGCAAAGTCGGTAGCTTCGGAAACCTCGACGTCAGCCTGCTCCAGGGACTTGCCCAGTTCGGAGCCGGCAACCTCGATCAGATCCGCGCGACGACGGGCCAGCTCAACACCTGCGCGGTGCAGGATATCGCTACGCTCTGCGGCGCTACGGGCCGCCCATTCCTTGCCGGCGTTCGCGGTCGCCTCGACGAGGGTGTCCAGGGTTTCGCGATCAGTGATCGTCCCCGCTTCAAGGGTCGAAGTTCCCAGAGTTGAGGTCGGGATACGCTCGGCGATTTCACGTGCCCACTGCAGGTTGACCGGAAGAGCCGGATCCGAATCCGCAGTGTTCGCGAAGACCCAGTTACCGTTCGAGTCCTTCAACGGTGCAGCCAGGTCGTCGGCAGTTTCCGACGTGCGGTCCTGGGTACGATTTGCGCCAACACGGCTGATTCCCTCGCGCTTCATCTGCTCAACTGCGGCAAGGAAGCGAGTCTTTTCCTTATCGAATGACACTTGCGAGGTGCCGATATCGAAGATCGACGCCATGAAGTTATCGTCCGCGGAGTTTTCTTCCAGTCGGCGCACCAGGTACGCGATGGCAACGTCGTATTCGTCGGGGTGAACGACGGGCACGTACAGTAACAGGTTGCCGACTTCCTGACGAACTGCGGCCGCCTGCTGCATCGCCATACCGGACAGCATTTCGAATTCAACGTGGTCGGTAACACCGCGTTCCTTCGCCAGCTCCCATGCGCAGGCGACTGTGAACAGGTTGTGTCCCGCGACGCCGATGTTGACGTTCTGAATACGATCGGGGTGCATCGCCCAATCCAGGACTCGCACGTAGTTCGCATCCGTCGACTGCTTCGAATCCCAGGTCGTCAGATCCCAGCCGTGCATCGCGGCATCGACGCGCTCCATTGCCAGGTTTGCGCCCTTCACGACACGCACCTTGATCGGTGCTCCGCCACGCGCTCTGCGTGCTGCTGCCCATTCCTGCAGATCCTTCATGACGTTCAGGGTGTCGGGCAGATAGGCCTGAAGCACGATGCCGGCACGCAGACCCAGGCATTCTTCACGGTCGAGGATTGTCTTGAACACGTCGACCGTCAGCTGAAGGTCGTGGTATTCCTCCATGTCCAAGTTGATGAACTTGCCACCGGCGCTGACCGCGTACTGGTAGAGCGGAAGCAGTTCGCGCACCGCGTGGTTAACGATCTGGTCGTATCCCCACGGGTTGTGCGGGCCGGTCACCGCCGAAACCTTCAGTGAAACGTAGTCAACATCCGGGCGCTCCAACAGACGACGAGTGTCGTCGAGGCGCTTGCGAGCTTCCTTCTCGCCCAGCACGGCTTCGCCGAGCAGATTCATGTTCAGGCGCGCGCCATCTTTACGAAGTCGCTCGATTGCTGGACCGAGCTTCTCGTCGGACACATCAACAACAAGATCACCAACAAGGCGTGCAAACACCTTGCGGGCGGCGGGAACAGCGATTGACGGAACTAGCGTGCCAGCCTTCCCGCCAATCAGTGCAGGGGTGCGCAGATACCACGGCAAGAACTTCGGGTTCTTCGCGCCGACCTCGGCAAGGTGGCGTGCGGCCACCTTCTGGTCTTCGGGGCGAACCACTCCGTCAACGAATGAAACGGTGTAATCCAAGCCCTCTTCGTCCTTCAACACGCCGGCCAGCAACTGTGCTGCCGGGTCAGTCGGGAACTGTGTCGATGATGTCGCCCAACGCCTCGCGGTAGCAAGCGCGCGGTCAACGATCGTTTCGAAATCCGTGGTGGGGTTTTCTGATTCAGACATTCTTCCTCGATTACTTTGTTCAGTGGTGTGTGAGTGAGTTGGAAAGATTCAGTGCGGTGATGTTCAGTCGACGAGGCCGCCCACCCCGTTTCAGGCCGTGGCGGTTCAGTGGGCGAGGTGGCCTCGTCAATTCTGAAATAGAGGGATCTGACTGCTTCGCGCCACCTGCGTTCGTGGCGAAGTAGCGCGAAGCTGAGGCGTCAGATGCCCTGAGTTTCTGCGATTGTCTGGTCGAACTCGGCATCAATGTCCGGGTTTGGCTTCCACGTTGCACGCGACACGATGGCCGCAACGATGAGGTTCAGAAGGAAGCCGGGGACGATCTCGTACAGGTCGAAGATGCCACCCGAAATGTTGCCCCAGATGCCAACGACGACCGCGCCGGTCACCATGCCGGCGATTGCGCCTGCCGAGGTGAGTTTGCGCCAGTACAGTGACAGGATCACGATCGGACCGAATGATGCGCCGAAGCCGGCCCACGCGAACGCCACCAGACCCAGAATCGAGTCGGATCTTTGCCACGCCAGAAGCGCTGCGATCAGAGCGATCACGCCAACCGCGATACGGCCAGCAAGAACACCGTCAGCGCCGTTCAGTTCGCGTTTCGTGTAGGCGCGGTAGATATCTTCGACCAGTGCGGACGAGGTCACCAGAAGCTGGGATGAAATGGTCGACATGATGGCGGCGAGGATCGCTGCAAGCATGAAGCCTGCGATGAAGGGGTGGAAGAGCAACTGCCCGAGGCTGATGAAGACGCCTTCGGGGTTCGCGAGCTTTCCTTCGTCATGCTGGTAGACGGCGATGCCGACAATTGCTGTCATGCCTGCACCAATCACGGACAGGAGCATCCAACTGATACCGATGCGACGACCCTGCTTGGCCTCCGCGGTAGAACGCAGTGCCATGAAGCGGACGATGATGTGCGGCTGACCGAAGTAGCCGAGGCCCCACGCGAGCGCCGACACGATGCCGAGGATTGCTGCGCCGGACAGGGCGCCTTCACCGTGAGTGAGCGAGAGGATCGTCGGATCGATGCGGTTCACTTCGCTCATCAGATTGGAGAAGCCACCAACGTGGATGATGCCCACAACCGGCACCAGGATGAGCGCGATCAGCATCATGATGCCCTGAACGACGTCGGTCCACGATACGGCAAGGAAGCCACCGACCAGCGTGTACAGCACTGTCGTCGCAGCGATGATGACCATACCCAGGTGGTAGTCCATGCCGAATGATGATTCGAAGAACGCGCCACCGGCGACCATGCCCGATGAAACGTAGAACGTGAAGAACACGGTGATGACAAGGCCGGCAACGATACGAACAATATTGGAGGTATCGCGTAGGCGTTGGCCGAGGAACGATGGAACGGTGATCGAGTTCGATGCGATCTTCGAGTATGCGCGAAGCCTGGGGGCGGTGAACTTCCAGTTCAGCCATGCGCCGAGGGTCAGGCCAACTGCGATCCAGCCTTCGATGAGGCCGTTGAGGTAGAGCGCACCGGGCAGGCCCATGAGGAGCCAGCCGGACATGTCGGCTGCGCCTGCGGAAAGGGCTGCGACGCCGGGGCCAAGATCTCGGCCACCGAGCATGTAGTCGTCAAGGCTCTTAGTGCGGTTGTATGCGAAAAGACCGATCATGACCATCGCCAATAGGTAGATGATCATCGCCACGGCCTGGAAAGTAGTCTCAGTCATAAGGAGCTCCTAGCGTTGTCGCATCATCGGGGCCCGAGGTGGTGGGCTCGGATAGTGGTGCGAGTTGGGAGCCAGCGTGCTAGCTGGGATGCCCCGAAGCGCCGTTGCGTCGGGTTGTGTTGAGCATAACACCTCTAGGACTTTAGTCGCACATGGTTTTGGGATGAGATATTGCGCGAAAAAAACAACCGCTCACTGCGACATTTCGGAGAATGCCTCCGAAATGTCGCAGTGAGCGGGAGAGTCAGTTCGGTGAATGCGGTGAGCTCACCAGCAGAGCGTCGCTAAACAAACAGTACGGTGAGCGCGGCGATCAAGAAGAACAACACGAGAAACGCTGTCGCAACGCCCCACAAGGCAACACCGACAATGCCGAGAATGCGACCGACCTTCGCATTCGACACGATGTCGGCGCTGACCCCGTTTTCCTGAGCCTGGCGCAGGATCGAATTACCCCACAGCCACGCGGGAATCGAACCAAAGAGGCCGATGAGCGCCAGTCCGAGAATGCCGAGGATCAAGACGATGGTCGAATTCGACTTCAATTCCTGCGCCAGAGGAGTCATCTGGAACGTCATCCCATACGGTGCCTGGGCTCCATACTGACCGCCGTTGTACTGGCCGTATGGGTGCTCGGGCTGGACACCCGGTTGCCCGTAAGGATTCTGCTGATCGAACTGCGGTGCGGTGTAGGCACCCTGGCTAGCGGTTGTCGGCTGCTCGCTTGCCGGCGATGCCCACGGATTCTGTTCCCACGTTGGCTGAGTCGGGGTTGAATCCTCGACTACATCCGCCTCAACGTCTTTCACTTCAGGGGCGGGTTCACTGGCAAGTTCCGTCGTCTCAGCGGTGTCCTTAGTGGGAAGCACCATGGTTTCTTCGACAGCGCCCACAGTGGAATCGCCAACGGGAAGCTCAGTTGTCTCCTCGGTTGTCTCCTCGGTCGGGAGCAGTTCTGTTGCTTCTTCTAGCGGAGAATTCTTCTGTGCAACAGGCTCTGGCGAGTCAGTATCCGCAGGTGCTACCTCTGCTTCTTCAGCGTTCGCTTCAATGACCTGCTCTTCAGCTGGGGTGCCTTCCTGCTTTTCGGCTTCTTCGGGGTTCGACTGCTGATCCATCAGAATGTCCCTTCAACTTGATGTTGATACCAGTCTAGGAAAGGCGGGTGCACCTCAATAGTGGGGACTCCCCTGACTAATCCCCGATCAACCCCCGTAACGTCCCCTTTCCGTCAGAGTGCAACAATCAAGCAATTCCCTAGTCGTTTGGGCAATGCACTGTGAAAGTGGGAAAAGAAATCCCGGCCTCGTGAATTCAAATCAACGAGGCCGGGATTCTCAGTGGCCAACTACCACCGCGCCGGGGGGCAGGTGGCAGACTGAATGCTTAGAGCATGCAGGACACGCACCCCTGAACTTCGGTGCCCTCCAGCGCCATCTGACGAAGACGCATGTAGTACAGGGTCTTGATGCCCTTCTTCCACGCGTAAATGTAGGACTTGTTAATGTCACGCGTCGTCACGGTATCCGGGTAGAAGAGCGTGAGCGACAGACCCTGATCCACGTGCTGAGTAGCAACCGCGTAGGTGTCGATGATCTTCTCCGGGCCGATCTCGTAGGCGTCCACGTAGTACTCGCGGTTCTCGTTCGTCATGTACGGAGCCGGGTAGTAGACACGACCGATCTTGCCTTCCTTACGGATCTCAATCTGAGAAACGATCGGGTGGATCGACGAGGTCGAGTTGTTGATGTACGAAATCGAGCCGGTCGGCGGGATCGCCTGCAGGTTCTGGTTGTACATGCCGTACTGCTTCACATCGGCGGCTAGAGCCTTCCAATCGTCAGCCGTCGGAATGTGGATCGTCGACTTTGCGAGCAACTCACGGCACTTGTCCGTGGCCGGTTCCCACGTGCCATTGATGTACTTCTCGAAGTACTCGCCGGACGCATACTTTGAATCCTCGAAGCCTTCGAAGGAGACGCCGCGTTCTTTCGCGATCAGGCAGGACGCCTTGATTGCTTCGTAGGCGACAGCCAGGAAGTACATGTTCGTGAAGTCCAGAGCCTCTTGAGAGCCGTACATGACGTGTTCGCGAGCAAGGTAACCGTGCAGGTTCATTTGGCCCAGGCCGATCGCGTGGCTCATCGCGTTGCCTCGAGCAATCGAGGGAACCGATTGAATATCCGACAGGTCGGAGACAGCGGTCAGACCGCGGATCGCCGTTTCGATCGTTGTCGAGAAGTCCTCAGAATCCATCGTCTTGGCGATGTTCAACGAACCCAGGTTGCAGGAAATGTCCTTGCCGACGTGGCTGTAGGTCAGGTCAGCGTTGTAGGTCGAGGCCTCGGACACCTGCAGAATTTCGGAGCAGAGGTTCGACATCGTGATGCGGCCCTTGATCGGGTTCGCGCGGTTCACAGTATCTTCGAAGACGATGTACGGGTAGCCGGATTCGAACTGAATTTCAGCGAGGGTCTGGAAGAAACGACGAGCGTTGATCTTCTTCTTGTGAATGCGGCCGTCGTCAACCATCTCGCGGTACTTTTCAGAAACGGAGATTTCAGAGAAGGGAACGCCGTAGACGCGCTCGACGTCGTAGGGGCTGAACAGGTACATGTCCTCGTTGTTACGCGCGAGTTCGAACGTAATATCGGGGATCACAACGCCCAACGACAGGGTCTTGATGCGGATCTTTTCGTCAGCGTTCTCACGCTTCGTGTCGAGGAACTGCATGATGTCCGGGTGGTGTGCGCTGAGGTAAACGGCACCCGCACCTTGACGCGCACCCAGCTGGTTCGCGTAGGAGAAGGAGTCCTCCAGAAGCTTCATGACCGGGACAACGCCACTGGACTGGTTCTGGATCTTCTTAATCGGAGCGCCGGCTTCACGCAGGTTCGTCAGCGACAGGGCGACGCCACCACCGCGCTTCGACAGCTGAAGAGCAGAGTTAATGCCACGGGCGATCGACTCCATGTTGTCTTCGATACGTAGCAGGAAGCAGGATACGAGTTCGCCACGCGCAGCCTTGCCAGCGTTCAGGAAGGTCGGGGTTGCAGGCTGGAAACGGCCGGCCATGATCTCTTCCACGAACTGCTGAGCGAGCTTCACATCTCCGCGAGCCAAGTACAGGGAGACCATCGCAACACGGTCTTCGAAACGCTCCAGGTAGCGCTTACCGTCGAACGTCTTCAGCGTGTAGGACGTGTAGTACTTGAACGCGCCGAGGAACGTGGGGAAGCGGAATTTGTGCGCGTAGGCGCGCTTGAACAGGTCCTTGATGTCCTGGAACTCGTATTGGTCCAGAACAGCCTGCTCGTAGTAGCCCTCTTCAACCAGGTATTCCATCTTTTCTTCCAGGTCGTGGAAGAAGACGGTGTTCTGGTTGACGTGCTGCAAGAAGTATTGGCGAGCTGCCTTACGATCTGCGTCGAACTGGATCTTGCCATTGGCATCGTAGAGGTTCAGCTGGGCGTTCAGAGCGTGGTAATCGAGCTCTGGGTTACTGATTTCTTCTACGCCTGTGTCGGTGAGATTTTCTGCCAAAACTCTTTCAGTCCTTCTCGAACTCGTGAGACGTCCTCGGGGGTTCCGAGTAGCTCGAACTTATACATATGGGGGACACTCAGCTTCGTTGCAACGATATCGCCTGCGAGGCAGTACGCGGTGCCGAAATTCGTATTTCCTGATGAGATGACTCCCACGCAGTGAGACCTGTTACCCGGGTCGTTGAGGAAGGCGATGACCTGCTTGGGAACCGCGCCCTTGAGGTTGCCCCCGCCGTATGTGGGAACAATCAGCACGTAGGGCTGGTCGACGTGCAGGAACTCGTCGCTTTTCAGCAGCGGGATGCGCTGCGCGGGCAGGCCAAGCTTCTCAACGAACCGGCGAGTATTCCCGGTTGCTGAGGAAAAGTAAACGATGTTCACCATGATGGACCTGCCGTTTGTGCTGCTGTGGTGTGGCGCACCGTGCGCCTAGGTGCGATTCGATTGTATTGACGAGGCCGGACATCTCAGTACTGTTTGAGAATGTTGCCGGGGATCGTCATCGCGTTCGTGAAACTCTGTCCGTGAACGCAGTTCGCCCCGGCCACCTCTATCGGTAACCGGGACGGAAGAAAAGATCAGGCCTGGCCGACTGCGAGGGGCGTTGCGGCAGCTGCCGCAACTGCGACGGCCTTGATGCGGTCCGGGCGGAAGCCACTCCAGTGGGTGTCGCCAGCCATGACGACAGGAGCCTGCTGGTAGCCGAGGCCCTTGATGTAATCGAGCGCTTCGAGGTTTTCCGTCACGTCGATCTTCGTGTAGTCAAGACCCTGCTTGTCGAGAGCGCGGCAGGTTGCGTCGCACTGGGGGCAACGGGGCTTCGAGTAGACGGTGATCGTCATGGGATTCTCCTAATTAAAGAGATGGAAACGCGTATCTTCAGGGGGTATCCCGAAGACCTCTTAACACTACACCTTGTGGGTGCTTGAAGGAATAGGCACAACATGTTGTGGTCGTAACGTTGTGTGACTCAGACTGTGGATAGAGGGAGGCGGATCTGTGAATACGGTGTGGATGGGCTTACTGTTCATATAAAAATTGTCCGTTGAACCGTGGGTAAATCGTTTTACAGAGCACCTCGAAGAGGGCATGATTATGCGGAAATCACACGATTGTCATTCTTCGGTTCCAGGTCCACACGCATGTGCATGGAGGCGAACACATATGTGCCTACCTGTGGATAACTTCGGATGCGAATGGAAAAAACTGCCTCAAAATTCGTGTGCGTCATCGGCGTGTCGCATATGCCAGACCCCTACATGTAGGGGGTGGATTGCGCACACCCTCCCTATATGTAGGGGTCGTGGTAGATGAACCACTACTACTGGTGGCGCGCCTGTTGGGTACCGCTACGAGAGGTAAATGTCCCTATCGAGTGGGAGCAAATGATGTGAGCTCAGCATTCGACGACGTTCACGGCCAGGCCGCCCGTCGACGTTTCCTTGTACTTCGACAGCATGTCGTTGCCGGTTTGGCGCATCGTTTCAATGACGGCATCCAGCGACACCGTATGCCGACCATCACTCCAGAGGGCCATACGTGCCGCGTTAATCGCCTTCACCGCGGCGATCGCATTGCGTTCGATGCAGGGGATTTGAACCAGGCCAGCAATAGGGTCGCAGGTCAGCCCCAGTGAATGCTCCATCGCAATTTCCGCGGCATTCTCAACTTGTTCGGGGGTTCCACCCAACGCTTCGGCCAAGCCTGCGGCCGCCATCGCGGACGCTGAACCAACCTCGCCCTGACAGCCAACTTCAGCACCAGCAATCGACGCGTTCGTCTTAATCAGCGAGCCAATCGCCGTTGCTGCAAGCAAGAAATCATGGACTGCCTTACGCCTGCGCGCCCACGCCTCCCCGTGAATGTCGGAAGCGCCGGAAAGAACCTCGACCCCCTTTGAGCCGAAACGCACATGAGCAAAAGGAGCCTCAGGTGAGTCGAACAGCGCCGGAGCCGATGCGGCACCAATCGTTGCACCAGCTTCAGGGCAGTAGGAGACCAGGTAGCCGAGGACCGCAGGAATCACGCCCGCAGCGCCATTCGTCGGCGCGGTGACGATGCGGTGGCCGGCAGCGTTCTCTTCGTTGACCGCCAGCGCGAACAGGTTCACCCAGTCCATCGCGCGCATCGGGTCGTCGGGACTCGAGGCCCAGGGAGCACCGGGAAGCGGTTCGCAGCTGGTACGAGCACGTTCGGACAGTTTTGCGCTCAGTGCTTTCGCGCGACGAGGGACGTCCAAACCACCCGGAAGAATGCCACTGGCACTGGTTCCGGCATCCACGCACTCAAACATCGTGTCCGCGATCGCATCCAAATACTCATCGAGATCTTGAGCAGTTCGCACAGCTTCTTCATTACGACGAACCAACTCGGAGATGCGCAAACCAGACTGCTTACACTCGTGGAGCAGGCGTGCACTGGTCGTAAAGAAGAACGGCGCAGGAGCATCAATTGTCGCGGCGCTCATGCCGGTCGCCAGCGATGCGACCTCCGGATTATCCACGTCATCATTCATCTGCACCATCACGAAGCCACCGCCCACCGAGTAATAGGTGTGCTCCAGAATTTTCTCGTGGCCATCAGTTTCGCGCCACGCCGTGATCGTCAGAGCGTTCACGTGATACTTCAACACCGTGCGCGGAACGAAACGAATATCGCGCGCAATATCAAAAGGAACCTGACCGCACGGAGTCGGCAAGAAACCGGTCGCGGCAATCGCCGGGAAAATACCCTCAACCGTATCAATCTCAACGCTCTCCGGGCTGTAGCCCGCAAGGCCCAGCAAGACTGCGCGGTCAGTGTTGTGCCCGCGACCCGTCGCGCCAAGCGAACCAAACAGGTCGATCGTAATGCGGCACGGCGCCTGCGACTCCGCCCCTTCTTCGGGGGAGCGTTGAGACGTGGAGGCGGCCTCGTCCCCTTTATCTCTGGCGAGCAACGACGCCAACTCGCCTGTAAACGCAAGACCGGCGCGCATCGGACCAACCGTGTGTGACGACGACGGGCCGATACCGATGCGGAACATGTCGAAAACCGACAGGGGGTGCGCAGCCTGAGAAGCGGGAACCTCACCGGAAAGCACGGCAGCGGGCGTTGCCTCGCCAGCGTCGAAACGATCTGGCGTCACCTGAGCAAGCGGAAGAGCGGTCGGAGAATCGGCGGCGTCAAAAGTCATGCGAACTATTGTGCGCTTTCATCACCGTAAGAGCGAACCGTAGACTGGGCGCTATGACAACCAGCATCGAATTTCCTGCTCGTCCGACCGTCGTCGCCATCATCCAATGCGCCATGGAAATGGAAGCGGCACCCCTGCGCGCCGCGTTGCACCCCTGCGCCGGTAGTGACGCGGTCACCGAACTCGTCGTCGGAATTGAGGGCCACGCACAACAGCGTTTTGCGCTCGGTGCTCTTGACGGTCACGACGTTCTGCTTGTGCAAAGCGGAATTGGTCTGGCGAACTCCGCGTCCGCGACCGCGCGCGCCCTCACCCTGGTTGATAGTCCCATCATCATCGCAGCGGGCACCACCGGTGGACTCGCCGCGGACATCAACGTCTCCACCATCGCTGCCGGCACCTCGACCATCTACTCCCAAGCCGACGCCACCGCCTTCGGCTACGCCATGGGCCAGGTTCCGCAGATGCCCGAAGACTACCGATCCTCCGACGAAACCGTTGCTCGCGTCGCCCTGCTTGCCAAGTCCGACACCCTCACCGTCATGACCGGTCGCGTCCTGTCCTCCGACTCGTTCATCACCGCCCCCATCGCCCAGCCCATGCGCGAAAAATTCCCGGACGCTATTGGCGCCGACATGGAAACCTGCGCCATGGCGGAAGTCGCCTGGTCCAGCGGTGTTGACTGGGTCAGCCTGCGCGCCGTCTCCGACTTGTGTGGCCCCGCTGCCGACCAGGACTTCCACATGGACTCCGAAAAGGCAGCCGGCATTAGCGCGCTCGCGGTCCGCACGTTCCTGACGCTCTGACCTGCATTTTTTAATTGGAAGGATCCCAGTGAAACGAGTTCTGATGGTCTGCACCGGCAACATCTGCCGGTCGACGATGGCTCACCAGATTCTGCTTGAAGCCGCGCGCGATGCCGGCGTTGACATCGTCGTGGATTCCGCAGGAGTTTCCGACGAAGAAGAGGGCAACCCGGTCGACCGTCGCGCTGCCCGGGTCTTGCGCGAATACGGCCACGAGGTCCCCAACCATCGTGCGCGCCAGATCCGCATGAGTGAACTGGCGGACTGGGACCTGATCCTTGCCATGACCGGCCATCACCTGTCTGCATTGAACCGCCTTCGCGATCGCGCCGGGCTTCGTGCCGATGCGGCTTCTGATTCACGAGGCTCCGCTGGGCCTGATATCCGTTTGTTCCGTGATTTTGATCCGCAGGCCACCCCGTCAGACCATGATGTCCCCGACCCGTGGTACGGCGGATATCAGGACTTCGTCGAGACGCTCGAGACGATTGAGCGCACGACGCCGTTCATCGTGGAAGAGCTGTCGAAGTAGCGAAGCGACTAGGCAGTGACTGTGTCATTGTCTGTCACGCTGGGTTGCGGGTTGCCCGCTCATCTTCAGGACCTCGCGGCCGGGCTCAGCCATGAATGACACAACCGTGAATCCGAACGCGACGATGCCACTGATGATGAAGATCCACTGAATCGAGAATCGGTCAGCAAGCGGCCCGAACGCGATCATGCCAATTGGCATACCGAGCACTGCAACGATGTTGATCAGCGAAAACACGCGACCCATGTACGTCTGTTCGACCGTGGTCTGAACCAGTGTCATGACCGGCGCGGAGAAGAACGGGATCAGTAGCGCGATGATGAACATCAGTACGAACAGGGCGAACAGGCCGACGGTCGTCCCCAGGAATGGCGTCAGGCCAAGGGCGGCGGACAATAGGCCGAAGCTCCCGCACGAATAGAGAAGCATCCGGCTCTGATTCCACTTCACGGCAAAGGTCGCGATCGCCAGACCGCCCAGCGCCATGCCCGCTGAGAATGAGGTTTCCATGACCGTCAGCGGCCAGACAGCGTCGGTGAAGTCGCGCGCGATCATCAGTGGCACCATGAAGTTCGGTGCGACGATCAGCGTGAAGATTACTGTGTAGAGGACCATCAGCCAGAGGATCGTGCGGTGTCCCGCAACGTAGCGCAGCCCGTCCATCAGATCGTGAGCGAACGACTTTCCATCTTCGCCACCGCTTCGCACCGTCGCAACGGGGATCGTCAGGACAATGCCGACGCCGATCAGGGCAGTGACAACGTCGATCCAGAAGGTCGGAACCAGGCCACCCCAGCCGTAGACCGCGCCCGCGATCACCGGAGACAGCAGTGCCATCGCCGAGTTAATTGTCTGATTAATGCCGTTTACGCGCATGAGCTGACTGGTCGGGGTCAGCTGTGGTAAGAGAGCGCCAACCGCGGGTTGTTGGAAGCCGGCACCTACGGAGCGAATGAAGACCGCGCCGTAGATCAGCCAAAGTGAGGTTTCACCCGCAATCATTGCTACTGCCAACCCTAGGGTGACCAGCGCAATGATCGAGTCGGAAACGGCGATCACCGTTCGGCGGTTCATTCGGTCGGCAAGCGTGCCACCAAACAAAGACAGAATCGCTTGGGGGACGAAAGCGACAACGGCGTACAGGGTGATGACCCACCCGGTCTTGAGCGTCAGCGTCAGATACCACATGATCGCGTACTGCACGATCGAGGAGCCGAACAGGGAAATCGCCTGCGCGATCAGGAATAGGGTGACGCGACGCTTCCAATGCGGGTCGGTTTCCGCGGGTGCGCTGGGGGTTTCGTTGATCGACGAGGCCACCTCCACGGGATCCGCGTTCTCCTGGTCTAAAGGGCGGGTCTCATCGGCGTGAGGTGAGGTGAAGCTGTCAGTCATGTGATGAAACGCTAGCAATACCAAGGGTTATTGTGTGCGCCGAGCGCACGATGTCACAGTTACTCTCCTGTTTGGGGCGAGACGATCGCATCGGCGCGCGATGCGCATTCGGCGACCAATTCAATGTTGGGGGCGTCCACGGTGCGCACCCAGTGGGCGGCATCTGCGCGACATTTTCCGAATGCTTCGTGGCGGGTGACGAGGCGCCGCATGACAGCGTCTGTCGGCGTATCAATGTGGACGAGGAAGTCAATGTGCCCGCGAGCCTCGCGCCACCCCGGTTCGTCGAATGCCAGGTAGTTGCCTTCGGTGATGACGATGCCCTCAGTTGGAATCAAGATGGACGCTGCGACAGGTTCGTGCAGGCCACGGTTGTAGTCGGGAGCAAAAACGGGGTGCTCGCTCGCTTGAATGCGTGCCAGCAGGGCCTGGTACCCCCAGACGTCAAACGTGTCGGGAGCGCCCTTGCGGTCGTGGCGCTCCAAGTCGTCCAGCACGGCATTCGACATGTGAAAGCCATCCATCGGCGCGATGCCAGCCACCGCAACATCGGCAGTTTCAAGGATTTCTGCGACGAGGGCTGCAACGGTGGTCTTCCCGGTTCCGGGAGGGCCGGTCAGACCGAGGACACGAATGTTTTCTCCGTTTGCCAGCCGGTGAAGGACAAGGTCAACGACCTGTTGAGCGACGGACAGCGACGCGGACGCACGTTTAGAGTAGATGGCGTAGGGTGCGGATCCGCTGATGGAGCCAGCGGGTTGATTGTCTGCGGTGTCAGTGTGTGTGCTCATGGCCGAAACCTCGTCGTTCTGGGGCGGAGCGGAAACGGTAAATGAAAGAGCCGGCTGCGACGCGCGCAACCGGCTCGACACAATCAGGCGTTTGCTGTGATTGTCGGCAGTGTCGACCAGGGGAAGTTGATCCACTTGTCGGTTTCTGCCCAGATGTAGTCGGGGGTGATGATCGAGCGTGATTTCTTGTAGATGCAGACGCTGCGCGCGTCAACCTTCACTTGGTTTTCACCGTCGAGGGACAGGCCGTCTTCGGCGATCATGTCCATGACCATCTTGAGGGTCTTGCCGGAGTCTGCGACGTCGTCAACGACCAGGACTCGCTTGCCTTCCATCGCGGAAATATCCATGAGCGGAGGAAGTAGGATCGGTGCTTCGAGGGTTTCGCCAACGCCGGTGTAGAACTCGACGTTCATGGTGCCGCATGCCTTGACGTCCATTGCGTAGGAGATGGCGCCCGCAGGGATCAGGCCACCGCGCGCGATGGCGACGATCAGTTCGGGGATCCAGCCGGAGTCAACGATCTGCTGAGTGAGTTCACGGCTTGCAACGCCGAAACCTTCCCACGTGAGAACCTCGCGATCTGCAACGTTGGGAACGTCCGTGGACTGAGCAGTGGTGGTGTTCGGCTGATCCGTCATGTCACTCCCTGGGTAGCGGCTTTATGGTGGTCGGCTATGGGTGGGCCGTCTCAATAAACCAAATAAAGAACTTAGGGACAAGAGTAGTACTCCGCGCGCGGTGGGTGATACCGAAATTGGGTGCGGAAGTGATGGTCTCGTCACTGTTCGTGTTCAGTTGCGCAACTTCGTGCGCGTGGGGGACGAGGCCACGCTCGATTGCTCAGCCTGCCAGCGTGCTACCGGCGCGGTTTTGGGTGGCCTCAGGCGCGTTCGATGCGTCGCAGTTCTTTGAGGTAGGCGGTGCCGGGGTTACGTGGATGTCCTTTATATGTCCAGGTCAGAATGCGTTCGACGTCGAAGCGTCGCGCGCAGTGTCCGCAGGCGGTGACGCGACGCGGTGGCCGGTAGAGCTTGCGTTGTGCTCCGCATTTGGGACAAGTTCCGACCCAGGGTTCGTCCGGGGAAGGCAGATGCGAGGGGAGCTTTGCGTCATCGGGGGCGCCCAGACCGCGAGCAACCTTCCGCCACGTTGCATCGTGGTGATGGTCTGGGCCGACAAGGGCGTGCGCGATTTCGTGGAGGATGACGCCACGAACGGTGTCCTGATCATAGAGATCGGTGAGCGGTCCGGACAGAGTGATCGTCTTCGTCCGGTAGGCGCAGGATCCTGCGCGGCGTTTTGCTGTGTCGAATTTGAATGTCCAGTCGCCCAGTTCGGCGGCGTCCATCAGCATGCGCGCTTCTTTTCGTGCGATTCGTCGATCCATTTCAGATCGTCTCAATCAGGCCGAGGACGCGTTTCACCGACACCTTGTTGGGCGTGCCCAGCTGTTGGGCGAAGAAGGAGACGCGCAGTTCTTCAATCAACCACCGCACGTGCGAGATCGTTGTAGCCGACTTCGCGTTGTAAGGGTGCGCGCGAGCACTCTCTTCGGCTTCGCCCAAAGCGTCGAGGATGTCGTGGATTCGGTCCCTATTCTCCAGATCGCGATCGAGTGCTCTGGGGGATGAGGCTGCGCGTTCAATACGCATCGCTCCGGCTCTCAGATAGCGCGCCAGGTGAGGCATCGCCGATAGGGGCGTATCAAGAACAAAACCCGGATACACCAGAGAACCAACGTGATCTCGCACATCAGCAACTGTTTCGCGCATGGATTCTTCCGTGTGAGAGCGGATCGCGGACTCAATATCGCCGTGGGCTTCCATGGCTCGTACAACGTAGCCGAGAATCTCGTAGACCCTGTCCTCGTGCAGGTTTCGTGCACGATTGGCGAGGTCTTCGAATGAGGCTGCGTCTCGAATCGATCCGGGACCGGCCTGGCCTGACAATTCATCTACTAGCGAGAGGGCGGAAGCCAACTGAGTGTCCGCAATCAGTGCAGTGGTATCCGGGTAGGGCGATGCGGCGAGCATCAGAGCTTGGCGTCCCGTCCAACGTGTCGTCACTCGAGTCTGTTGCAAGCGAACTCGGCGAACCAACAGGCGTGCAAGGCCCTCGCGGTGATGGCGGTCAGCGTCGCTCGAATTCGCCATGAGTCTTACGCCAGCGCTCGGATCTGTGGCGCTACCTTGAGCGACAAGCGCGGGGAAGGCGCGCAGTGTTATCACCTGGGTACCTTGCGAGCTGGATGTTTGACCGGGAGAGTCAATCGACCGGGGAAGCGGGTCAGCTGGGAAATCTGTCAGCCCATCAACGTGCAGGTGGGTAGCAACCTCGGGGGAACCAGCGGAACCTGAATGCGCATGACCAGCGTTGTTCTTCGCTTCGCTGAAGCTCGCGCGCGAACTATCTGTGCGCGAACTGGGGTGGCTTCGTCGATTGGAGCGATCCTGTGTGGCGTCGAGAAGAGCCTCGGCGACAGCGCCTCGCACCGCGTCACGAATCGCATTGTCTGCTGACGATGCCAACGTGCGTTGCAGGTATGTGAGGTCGGTGCCCGAACCGAGTTCAGCGCCGTGCGAATCAACAACGCTGAATGTCATCCGCAGATGCGCGGGTAGGTTGCCGTGAGCGTGTGCAAGGTGAGAATCGCTCAGATCGATTCCGCGCAGAATCCTCACTGCGGTGCGGAAAGCCTCGCTGAATGAAGGGCGTTCTCTTGACCAATCAATCACCGTCGACTGTGGTGGGGTCGCGGGTGTCTCTTCAGCCTGAGGTTCTGGCATCGGCGCAGGCTTTTTTCCGCGATCCTTCTGCTTCGCATTCCCAGTCGTGGCACCCCAGCGAGCAAGACGATCCATCGCTGCCGTCAGGCTCATCGGATCGACCCCCGTAGAAGCCTCGTCACCGTTCTTGGATGACGTGGCTGCGCTGGAATGCTGCGAAGCGACGCCGGACTCGGCTTCGGTCAAGGTTCCTGCGAGCGCGCGCTCCATCCATGCTCCGGCCTGAGCGCCGACCTCGGGCGCGGGGGCAAGTAGACGACGCTGAGCCTTCGGCAGAGCGCGAATCGACTCAGTAATGAGCTCGATCAGCATGCCGGGAACCAACCAGTCCGTGCCAACATCATTGACGCGTTGCAGGACTTCGACCGGGATTATCATCGTGACGCCGTCGCGCGCACTGCCGGGCGTGAACGCATACGACAGATCAAGCTTCAGGCCATTCGATTCCCAGGTATCGGGGAAACCGTCAGCATCTTGGCCGATCCCTCGCGGAAGAAGCAGGGAAGAAGTGTATGTCAGCAGGTCAGGATGCTTTTGGCGCGTGTGTTTCCACCAGCGATTGAAGTGCCCGGCGGACACAATATCGTCGGGAAGCAGGTCGTCGAAGAATGCGAAACGCGCGTCCTGGTCAGCAACCAAACCGTGGGTGCGTGAACGTCGTTCGACTTCGCGCGCCTGCTCCAGTAGCTCATCGTTCGTCTTTTGGAAGCGGTGGCGTTCGCGCCATTCGCCGTTCACCAGCGCGTGGCGGATGAACATTTCGCGGGCGAGTATTCGCGCCGTCAGCGCAGTGTCAGTGGTCGACGAGGCCGGGATCTTGACCTTATCGATCGGCGGGGTGGTGCTCGACGAAGATGCCCCATTCGACTGCTCGGGTGTTTCATTGCTGGGAGCCAGGTTCGCTAAGTCGTCACCATCGCTGGATGTATCGAAGCTGGTCGACGGCAGATTGAGGGCACCAGCCAATGCCATCGCGAGGAAGTCACGACCAATAGAGCCTATCTCGGTACGAGAACGACGATCCGACGTAGGTACACCCAACAGGCCCTGAGCGATTCCGGCCAAGGAACCCGCCGTGACCACGCGAGACGAGCGCGAATCCGAACCCGCGTCAATCACGTGGTCACCCAAACGACCCAGTAAGACAGGACGGTCGGCAACTAAAGTCAGCCCGTAGAGAAGGACCTTTTCCTTCACCATTGCCGCACCCTTGGCGCTCGACCAGAAGGGCTCGGAATATACGCGCTTCAACAGTGGGCGAGCCACCGGCTCAATCCACGCCGGATCAATCCGCGCAACAGTGCGAGCAAAGAGGCGACTGGTCTCAACCAATTCAGCGGTCATCACCCACGCAGGATGTGAGCGCGCTAAACCTGAACCCGGCCAAATCGTGAAGTGAGTACCGCGGGCACCCTGATAATCACGTTTTGCCTGATCCCACGAACCCAAGTTCGACAGGAAACCAACAAGCAGTGATCGGTGAATCTGGTCGGCGTCCACACTGCGCGAACCATCCGTGAACGCCACAACCGCACGCGCTGCCGCATCAGTCAAACCGCCCACTTCCGCCGCATGAACAACATCGCTAGACGACGGAATATCAATCGGATGCACATCCAACCCGAGCGGACGGGCCATCTGCTGCAACTGAACAACAACGTCACGCCACTCGTTAAAACGCAGATAGTGCAGGAACTCGGCCCGACACATGCGACGGAACGCCGCACCCGATAGATCCCTCTGCTGGACTGTCAAGTAGCGCCATAAATTCAAGTAGGTGACGAAGTCAGACTTCGGATTCGCCAAGCGAGCATGAGCAGCATCGGCAGCCGCCTGATGTTCAGCGGGGCGTTCGCGGACATCCTGAATTGAAAGTGCTGCCACGATGACAAGGACTTCGGAAGCACAGCCGTTTGCGTCGGCTTCCAGAAGGATTCGTCCCAGCCTGGGGTCAATCGGCAACCGCGCCAAATCCCGACCAATTGCGGTCAAGCGGTGTCCAAAGGAACGCCTTGAACCTGCCCCACCAGCACTGTTTGAATCCGCGTCCTTTGCGCTCGAGGGCGAAGACATGTGCGTGGCCTCGTCATCTTCTACGAGAGCGCCAATCTCCACCAGAGTCGCGATGCCATCGCGAACCGCGCGATGCTCGGGCGGGTCGAGGAAGGGGAAGTCGGCAATTGAACCGAGGCCCAGCGCCGCCATCTGTAGGATGACCGACGCGAGCGAGGTGCGCAGGATTTCCGGTTCGGTGAAGCGAGGACGATTCTCGTAGTCGCGTTGCGAAAAGAGGCGGATTGCGATGCCGTCAGCGACGCGACCACAGCGTCCAGCCCTCTGATTAGCGCTGGCCTGCGACACCGCTTCGATCGGCAGTCGCTGCACCTTCGTCCGGTTGGAATAGCGAGAAATACGCGCAAAACCAGGGTCGATGACATAGCGAATGCCCGGGACAGTCAGCGAAGTTTCCGCAACATTGGTTGCCAGAACAACGCGACGCAGTCGGTGGTCCTCGAACACGCGATGCTGCTCGGCTGCACTCAGGCGCGCGAACAGCGGAACGATTTCAATATCCGTCGGGCGAGCCTTCGCAGTCTCACCCGCTTTTACCCCGCGCGGACCTAGATGGTCGAGTAATGCCTGTTCGGTATCGCGGATGTCGCGTTCGCCCGGCAGGAAAACAAGGATGTCCCCCTCGCCCTCACCAGCAAGTTCGTCAACGGCGTGACAGATCGCGGTCTCAACATCAGTGTCCTCGCCGAGCCCGTACCCAAGCGACGGCAGATCATCGTCAGGGTCTTCCAAGACCAGCTGTTCTGCGCCCAGGTGCAGATTATCGTCTTCGATTGACAAGGCGTCGCCCGGTTCCTGCTCAGTGCCCGGAGTGGACGACGAGTAGTGCGTCATCACGTCAGCGGTGAGGGGGCGATAGCGGACTTCGACGGGGAAGGTGCGACCCGAGACTTCAATAACAGGTGCCGGCTGCTTCAACGTCCCACGACCGGGCAGACCATCCCACACACCGAAGTGCTCAGCGAAACGCTTCGAGTCGATCGTCGCCGAGGTGATGATGACTTTCAGATCCGGGCGCGCCGGAAGCAGACGAGCCAGATAGCCCAAGATGAAGTCAATGTTCAGACTACGTTCGTGGGCCTCGTCAATAATCAGTGTGTCGTAGCGACGAAGCAACGGATCGGACTGGATTTCCGCCAGCAGAATGCCGTCGGTCATCAGCTTGACTAGGGTGGTGGGCCCGACCTTGTCTGTGAAACGCACCTGATAGCCGACAACCTGGCCAGGTTCGCGTCCAACTTTTTGCCCGAGTTCTTCAGCGATGCGGTCAGCGACCGAACGCGCTGCGATACGCCTGGGTTGAGTGTGTCCGATCATTCCGGAGACGCCACGACCCAGTTGCATACAGATTTTCGGGAGCTGCGTGGTCTTACCCGAACCCGTTTCACCAGAAACGATAACAACCTGGTGGTCACGTATCGCCTGAGCGATTTCGTCGCGGCGAGCACTGACCGGCAGGTCAGGGAAAGTCACGACGGGGATTGCGGCTGCGCGCGCGGCCAGCTGTTCGGGAGTGAACGGCTTAAACGTGTGTGCGTGTTCGTATTGAGGACTGCGCCTACGACGAGGCTTGTGGTGTGGCTGGGTGGCAGAGTGCCCGTTGCGCTCGCGGGAACCTATGGGAGTACGAGGCTCCTGCCCGACGCGGCTTTTACGCTGCTGCCCCTTGCGCGGAGTGTCCTTTTTGGACGTGCCAGAATTTTGCGGGCGCGCTCCACCGCCACGGCGGCCGTGCTGAGACGACCCCGATTCATTGGAACGCACTGGTTTTTCTGGCACCCGCCTAGTCTAACGAGGCACGTTCACACGTGCGGAGCGAGAACAGTGCGCGTGTGGATAAGTGCCACGACCATAGCTACGTGTGGATAAGTAGCCTCGTATTCGCGCCCTACAGCAAGGACTGTCATGCCGTTCGGATCCATCCGTAGCGAAATGAGAGATCCGTCAATGGTGCTGATCATTGAACAGCCGGCGAGTTTTGCTCCCTTGCGGCACAGGTTTGTTCGAACCGTGTTCTGTTCGATTTGTTCTGCGATCTGAGCCGGCATGTCACACACGTTGAAGCAACCGTTGTGGAGCCCGTACATCAGCCTGTCGGAAATATAGGGGGCAGTGAACGCATCATTCTTAGTCGATGCGCCATCGAAGACCCTGTCATTCTTCCCGCAAAGATGCGAGTGTGAAGCGTTGTGGGCAAGATTGAGTTATGCACGCACTTTTCGCTGGCCTGACGACGCTTGACGTCATCCATGCCCTCGACCACGAGCCAAATATTGCCACCAAAACAACCTCCACGGATCATGTGATGGCAGCGGGAGGCCCGGCAACGAATGCTGCGGTTACCCTTTCCGCCCTTGAGAAAGCCGCGGGGTGTGCGAGGGGGGCAGCCTCGTCGATCAGTCTGCTGAGCGCCATCGGTGAGGGGATGATTGCCAGCGTGATCAGCGCGGACCTCGCCAGCGCCGGCGTGCATCTGCTGGACGCGACCAGCGTGGATTCAGCGCAGAAGACGCCCGCGATTTCCTCCATAGTTGAGCACCCGGGTGGCAGGATGGTTGCTTCCACCAATGCGCGGATCGACATCGACGTGCACGAGGCCACCCACCTGCTCGACTCTGTACTGGTCCAGGACGGAGCTCCGGACGTTGTCCTTATTGACGGCCACAATCCTGCGATTGCCGACTGCGTGTTGCGGGTGGGGACGCTGGGGGAGCCCGATCCTGATGAGGATCCTTTCGCGCACCTAGAAGCCAAGCCGTTGCACCAACGGATCCTTGATGGTGGGTCGTGGAAGCCGTGGCTCGCCCCGTTGCTGGGGTTCGTTGATATTGCGGTGGTGTCTGCTGACTTCTGTCCGCCGTTGCTGAATGAGCCGACCGGACCCGAGGTTGCCAGCTTCCTCGCCGGTTTCGGAATTACGCGGACGATCCGCACGCGAGGATGTGAATCGGTGCAGTGGTATTGGGATGGGCGAGAAGGTGAAACCGAGGTTGATCAGGTGGATGCCATCTCAACCCTGGGTGCGGGCGACGTTTTCCACGGTGCGTTCGCGTGGGCGGTGGGCAGATTGCACGTAGCTGATGTGCCAATGCCCAAGGACCCGAGTGACTTGATTCGTTTTGCGTCGCGTATCGCCGGGTTCTCGACGACGAAATTTGGTACACGTTCGTGGTGCGAGGCACCGGAAGTGGTGACCGCGGTCGAGGAGTTCCTCGGCTCGTTTGCCTCAGGTGTGGTCAAATCCTCGCGTTAGGTGTGGCTAAATCCTCGCGCTCTGATACGTATTTCCATATGGAAACCGCAGTAGTTCGCCATTTGAGGCCGGTGTTGTTTGGGTGGGGCGATAAACTGTCGATGCCGGATTTTTCGGTGTTAACTCAACGGGGTCCAGACACGCCGACCTTGCTCCGTGCAGTCACGCTAGCGACGAACTACGGGCACCCACCGGGTCGCCCATTCGAGCGATGGAGCATCTAGGGCCTCGACCTTTTCACCCATGCCAAATGATGCATCAGAGACGATTTCAACGCGCGAGCCGTCGGGTAGCAGGTGGAACACATCCTGCGTGGCGGCAAGCAGACCGAACTCGGCGTCGACGCTGTCATGGATCACCAAGGTCGGCTGTTCCAAGCCGGCCAGAAGCTTGTCCGAATCGGTCAGCGACAAGTCGATCAGCGTCTGCTTCGAGATAGTGAACTGTCGGCGAATCGAGGGTGAGTCGTCAGCGATTGTGGTAGCGCCGATCTCTTCCAAGTCACGCAACTGGTCATCAGAGAAAATCTGTGTCCAATCGACCGACATGGGACCAAGCGATGGTGAGGACAAAACGTAGGCGAGCACATTGACCGGCCGAGCTGCTAGCGCCACCGTCGCGCCGAATGAATGCGCATGAATGAGTTGGCGAGCAAACCCCTGGTCGGCAAGCCAACCGGACGCTGCACGCAGGTCCTCAACCTCAGCGTCCAGGGTAATAATTTCGTCGCCGGACTCACCGTGACCCGAATAATCGAACTCGAGCGTGGCGTAGCCTGCCGCGCGGTAGAGACGAGCAAGACGATCGAAATGCTCAGCCGAGTGACGATCAGCAAGGAACGAATGCGAGAAGAGAACCGCTGCGTCACCAGTGTCAACGGGGTTAATGAACGTCCCCGCCAGCGAAACGCCACGAGGGGTCATGATTCGGATCTCACTCACGCACTCCAACGTAGTGGGAATGGAGCAATCAAGCGACCCCAATCCCGCTAGGTGTACGTTTGTGAACTTCTCAATTGTGATCGTTGATTGGATTGTTCTGCCTGTAGGGTTGAAGTAATCAGATCGCGTCGGTTTTTCGCCGAGCGTCACGACAAACAGGAGTTTTCATGGGAACCAGGTTTGGATTGCTTCTTGGTCTTGGAGCCGGCTACGTGCTGGGCACGAAAGCTGGTCGCGAACAGTACGAGAAGATCCGCATCGGCGCATCGAAACTCCGCCGATTCCCTGTCGTCGCAAAGCCCCTCGATGCAGCGGGCGAAAAGGTGTCGGACATTGTCCGCGAGCAGGGGGAGCGCGTCACCGACACGGTTGCTGACGTTGTGAAAGAGCGACTCTTCGGTGCTCCGGCAACTCAAACTCAGCCGGCTCCTGTCGTCGACGATGACATCGAAATTCACGTCGTCGGTCGCGAAAATGGCTGATTCTTATTCGTTCTCCCCTTCTTGAACGAATAGTGAAAGAACGTTACGGAGTCATTGAATGACTAACGCGTATCCCACCCCGCAGCCTCCGAAGAACGTTTCGAAAGCACAGATCAAGCGCTGGCGTCGCCACCTTGCTGACGAACGCATGGAAGCGCGCACCTATCGCTCCCTTGCAGAACGCCGTACCGGCTCTGAACGCGAGGTTCTTCTCAAGCTTGCCGAAGCTGAACGCAGACACGAGGAATACTGGCTGTCCCTGCTAGGAGATAAAGCGCTTCCAGCGCCTCGTCCGCGCCTTCGCACTCGCCTTGGCGCGTGGCTTGCGCACATGTTCGGCACCATTTTTATTCTGGCGATGGCCCAGCGTGCCGAACAGCGCACCACTTACGACGCCGACGATGATGCGACGGCTCAAATGGCCGCTGACGAGCACATTCACGGCGAAGTGATCCGTGGACTCACTGCTCGCTCCCGTGAAACTCTGGCCGGAACTTTCCGCGCCGCAGTCTTCGGAGCAAACGACGGCTTGGTTTCGAACCTTGCCCTGGTGCTGGGTGTGGCCGCAACCGGAATGGAACCGCACCTCGTCCTCGCGACCGGCCTTGCTGGTCTGCTGGCCGGCGCGCTCTCCATGGCAGCCGGTGAATGGGTCTCCGTCACCAGCCAACGTGAACTGCTCGATGCATCGATCCCCGATCCCGAAGCACACCAAGCTGTCCCGGACCTCGACGTTGACGCGAACGAACTGGAACTCGTGTTCCGTGCTCGTGGCGAAAGTCCCGAAGAAGCGCGTGCTCACGCCATAAAGGTATTCACCCAGGTCGCCCGCCCCGCCGGCTCAGAGTCCGGTGTCATCGCGGTGCGTGCCGCACTCGAAGGCGGGCTACCAGCTCACGCTGGCGCCACCGAACAGGTTGGTACACCGTGGCAGGCAGCGGCCTCGTCCTTCTTCTTCTTCGCGATCGGCGCTTTCTTCCCCCTGATTCCCTACCTCTTCGCTCTCTCCGGTCTGACAGCAATCGCCATCGCCGCCGCGATCGTCGGTGTCACCCTGCTCTGCACCGGCGGAGTCGTCGGTATCCTCTCTGGTCAATCGCCCGCCCCTCGCGCGATTCGCCAGCTGGCAATCGGCTACGGTGCTGCGATTATCACCTACCTGCTGGGCCTAGCATTCGGCACCGCGATCGCCTAGTACGCGCAATAGATGATGCCCCGCAGGAAACCAGACGCCTTCCGCAGCGGACCCCCAACCAGCAGATCCGTATCCGTCCGAGTCTCACAATGCGCCTCAGCATGCGCCGTCTGGTGAACACGCGCGCCACGGAAAGCCAAGATAGTCCACAATGTCCGTGTGCTTGAAACCCTCAACCATGCGTTACCGGACCTGTTTCGCGCCATCGACCTGATTGGCGTGCTGCTGAATGGCATCATCGGTGGTCGACTGGCACGCATGAAGCGCTTTGATGCCGTCGGTTTTGCGGTCCTCGCGATCATGTCGGCGCTCGCGGGTGGCATGCTCCGCGACGTTCTGCTCCAGGTGGGGCCTCCGGTTGCTTTAACTGACCCCTTTTATTTGGGGACGGCACTGCTGGGTGCAGCGATCGCGATGCTCTGGAAGCTGGACTCGCGTCCGTGGCGTGCTGCCCTGCTGGTCGCCGATGGAACTGTGCTTGGATGTTGGGCAGCAACCGGCGCGTTGAAGACTCTCGACGCGGGGTTTGATGTTCTTCCCGCGATCATGCTGGGCATCATCACCGCAGTTGGTGGCGGTGCAATCCGTGATATTTCAGCCGGAAACGTCCCCCAAGTTTTTGGCGGGAACAACCTGTACGCGACGCCGGCGTTCGCGTCCGCTGTGATTACGGTGATCTTCTGGAAGTACGATCTGCCGATCATCGGAATGCTCGCCGCAACGATTGTCGGCATGGGCTTCACTGTTTTATCCCACTGGCGTCAGTGGCAGCTTCCCCAAGCGGGGGACTGGACGCTGACGGTCACGTCGTCACAGTTGCGACGCCTGATGTCACCGGCAGCAAAGAAAGCTCTAGCAACGGCAGTTCTTGAGGAACAGGCTCAAAAGGCGAATGAAACTCACGAACAGTCGACGGGATCTTCAGATTCTTCAGGGAACACTCCCAGCTCTGATTCAACGAAAGGCGCATGAAAACCATGAGCTCACCGGCAACGACCGCCCCTAACACGGGCGGCGAAGCAACGATGCCCGTATCGGGGCCTCGTAAGACATTCAAAACGCGCCACCTGTCGATGATGGCGTTGGGCAGCGCGATCGGCGCCGGTTTTTTCCTCGGCACCGGCGTCGCGGTCTCGGAAGCGGGCCCGGCTGTCCTGGTGTCTTACGTTCTTGCGGCATTGATTGCCGTGTCGGTGATGTTCGCGCTGTCGGAGTTGGCAAGCTCCCTGCCGTCGACCGGTTCCTTCTCCACCTATGCCGAGGTCGGTATCGGCCGCTGGGCAGGTTTCACGTCCGGCTGGTTGTACTGGGCGATGCTGGTGATGGTGCTGGGTCTCGAAATTACGGGTGCGGCAGCGATTTTCGTCAGCTGGTTCCCATCGGTTCCGCAGTGGGTTGTGGCTCTGGCAATCGTTGTTGTGCTGGGTGGCGTGAATCTGATGGCCGCGCGCGACTTCGGTGAAGTTGAAGCGTGGCTTGCCGGCATCAAAGTCCTGGCAATCATTGTCTTCCTGCTGATCGGTATCGGTTTGGTGACGGGAATCGTTCCCGGTCGCACCGAGCCAATCGGTCAGACGATTCTGGGACATGGCGGTTTTGCGCCGACGGGTCTGGCGGGTATCGCGGTCGCGCTTCTTGCGATTATCACGTCGTTCGGCGGTATTGAGATCGTGACGATCGCTGCCGGCGAAGCCGAGAACGCGAAGGCCGCAATCTCCGCCGCAATTCGTTCGGTGATCAGCCGAATCCTGATCTTCTACGTCGGTTCGGTTATCCTGTTGATCTGCTTGTTGCGCTGGGATTCGAAAGAAATGTCGACCAGCCCGTTTGCCGCGGTGTTGAACATGGCAGGTATTCCCGCGGTCGGTGTGATCATGGAAGCGGTCGTTTTCGTCGCCCTCGTGTCCGCCTTCTCCGCGAATCTCTACGCCTCGAGCCGCATCGCCTACTCGCTGTCCGCGCGTGGCATGGGCATGAAGTGGCTGCTTGGTCGCGGTGTGTCTTCGTCGAAGATGAACGAGGCCGGCCACGATTCATCGACCACCTCGGCTACCCTTGTGGCCGATGAGGAAGCGGAGTCGCTTCAGGACCGCGTAGCCACCGAAGGGGCGAGCGGTGACATTGCTGAAGGACGCACTCCTCGTCGAGCTGTCTCGGTCTCTATCTTCTTCGCCCTGGTGTCGGTGGCGTTGAACTGGTTGCTCCCCGCATCGCTCCTTGGAATTCTGCTGAACTCTGTCGGCATGGTTCTGCTACTGATCTGGGTTTTCATCTTGGTCGCTCAAATTCGCCTACACCCCAAGCTTGAAGCTGAAGGATCAATTGCCCTGCGTTCACCGGGCTGGCCCTGGCTACCTCGCCTCGTTATCGCGTCGCTGGTGTTGGTTGCCGGCCTGATGGCATGGAACCCCGAGGCCCGCCAGCAGCTGATCGCAATGAGCGTCCTGACGTTGATCATCATCGCGATCTACTTCATTCGTGAAGCTATGGCACAGCGTTCTGCGAAGTAGTCGATACACGCTGGTCAGAGAGATTGAGGCTCCTCCACTGAAAAGTGGTGGAGCCTCAATATGTCGAGGGGGCCTCGTACCTCGCAACAATCCGATTACTCGATGGTGGACGTGGCACCCAGATATTCGACCCAACGCTCGAAATGGTCGAGCACGTCGTGAGCCACCTGATCTGCCGTCCAGTCCATGATGTCGTAGCCTTGACCGCCACCGTGCGGGCGAACTTCAAGACGGACAGTCGTGTCATCCTCATCCGAGAGTGTGACACCAAACGTAGGAACCGGCATGACAACCATGCGCACCACGTATCTAAAGGACTCAGCGTCGATCGTTGCTCCCGAAATCGGGACATCAAGCAGGCGCGCAATCAGCTGTTCCATGACCTCAGGCGTCGCACTCACAACAAGAGAAGCTCGACCGAGGAAGCGACGATCGTCGTCGGGATCGTGAGCTTCGGGGCCTTCGATCACGATTTCAGAAACAAGCCCTTCTTCCTGCAGGCGCGTGCCAACCGCTTCAAGGGCAGGCACAACACGGTTGTCGAGTGCTCGCTTGGCGCGCGTCGGGCTGACGGCATCGAACGTGCGACTCAAGCGGTCCTGCCATGACAGTCGGACGCGACCGGCTGCCGTGCCACTCATCGAAATCAGGCCGGATGTGATGGTGCGGGTGCGCGCAGTTGCCTTCGAGGCCTCCGAACGCAACGCCTTCCAGAGGGCGGCTGCGATCAGGATAAGAACGAAGGAGAATGGCAAAGCCATGACGATCGTTGCTTGCTGAAGGATTGAAATACCACCCGCCAAAAGCATGGTGATCGTCAGAGCGCCGGTCAACGTCGCCCAGAAGACTCGAAGCCAGGCGACGCCATCCTGACGGTCAGGCAGGTTCCGCATCGACAGGTTCGCCATGACCAGTGCGCCGGAGTCGGAGCTGGTCACATAGAAAAGAACGCCGACGAACAGAGCAATCGCAATCAGGATTTTGCCAAGCGGGAGCGCGTCCAACAGGGCGTAGAGACCACCTTCGGGGGTGGCGTACGCGATCTTCGTGAACGCTACGTTACCCGAACGAATCAGGTCGATGGCGCTGTTGCCGAAGATGGACACCCACACCAGAACGTAGGTGAAGGGCAGGGTCAGCGTGCCGATAACGAACTGACGGATCGTGCGACCGCGCGAAATGCGGGCCAAGAACATGCCAACGAATGCGGCCCACGTGATCCACCATGCCCAGAAGAACAGGGTCCACGCGTTCATCCACTCATCGGGGCGCTGGTAGGGGAATGTCTCCAAAGTGAGGACGGGGAACTGCGTGACAAAGTCACCCACGTTCGCGACCAGCGCATCCAGAAGGAGCGTCGTGTTTCCGGTGATCAACACCCAGAGGGCAAGGAACATCGCCAGGAAGACATTGATCGACGAGAGCATTCGAACGCCCCTGTCGACTCCGCTGACAGCGGAGACTGTCGCCATGATGACAGAAAGGGAAACGAGGCCGATCTGCGCAACAAGGCCCTGCGGGATCCCGAAGATGATCGTCAGGCCAACGTTCAGCTGGACAACACCAATACCAAGGCTGGCTGCGATGCCGAACACGCCACCAACAAGGGCGAACATATCGATGATGTCACCGAAAATACCGTCGACCTTATCTCCTAGAAGCGGGCGGAGAGTGGATCGAACGGTCAGACGATCGTGCTTGCGGTACGCGAAGTAGCCAAGGGCAATGCCAACAAGACCATAGAGAGCCCAGCCGGAAATGCCGTAGTGGAACAGTGTCCACGTCACGGCCTGTCGAGCAGCTTCAATCGTTTCACCCTCGCCTGTTGGGGGAGCAATGTACTGTCCAACCGGTTCGGCGATCGCGTAGAACATGATTGACGTGCCGATACCCGCGGCGAACAGCATCGCTGCCCACGAGAACGTTGAAAAGTCTGGCGTCGAGTTATCCGGGCCCAACTTGATGTTGCCGAAACGGGTGAGGGCAAGAACGATGACAAAAACGATCGCCGCAGTGATCAAGAGAATGTAGAACCAGCCGAACCACTCACTGGTCCACGTCACCGTCGCGTCAAAAAGAGACTGCACCGTGTCGGGGGCAAAAATCGACGCCAAAGAAACAGCAAGAATGACCACGGCCGAAATGCCGAATACCGTGACATTCAGCGAAGGCTCCACTCCCTGAACGTCTCCGGTCAGATCCGAGGTTTCAAGCGGCACAATTGGCGCTGCGTCACATGAGGATGATTCTGTTTTCGCTGATATGTCAGGCGAACTCATAGAGTGCTTTCGGTCGACAATGGGACACGCGCGCCCGTAAAATGCACGTAAAAAAGGCGCGCGCTTTTGTTCAGCGTTCCAACGATTCCCTATGCCTGCAACTTTTTTGGCTGAAATCCCTCATTTATATGCGCAGTTCTCCCGCTAGATCATGGGCGTCAGAACCTGTTCATGTTAAATGACCCACACTTTTAGTTGTGATGGGGTGATACGGGGCAAACCTTGGCCATTCATCATTCCTGAGCGAGAATATCCGCGATTCCCTTTGCCAACTCGAAACCAGAATCGTCACGAAGATCCGTGTCAGGTTCTGCGGGGTCAGGTCGCTGAGCGGTTTCTTCTTCAAGCGTGACGTCGTCAAAGTCCATGAATGCAAGATCGTATCCGTCTGGCACATCGCAGGACTCGGTCCACTTCTTCAAACCATCCAACGTCGGTGCATCCGCGAAGGACCCCATTGTTTCCGTTGATCGAGCAGATGCAAGCAGAGCCATCGACACGGCCCCCTCGGGGGAAAGTCCCTGCATTCGCGCCCACACAAGAGCCGCGGAGAACGCGTGTCCCGCCGACGTCGTATCAATCGTCTTCGCCGGGGCTGCTGGAAGCGAGAACTCTTCGCCTTCAATAATGGCTGTTGCGCCCTGCGCTCCCTGCGTCACGATGACACCCGGAACATGCCATGCCAATTGGCGAGCCGCCTGACGCGCATTTTCTTTATGCGTGTAATTCATTGCTTCGCGCTCGTTCAGCGTGAAGACATCAACGTTATCCAAAGCATCAAGGTCGGAGCTCTTCCACTGACCAGTTGAATCCCAACGGCACTCCGAGAGAACCCACGTTGGAGGAATCGGTGCTGCGGGCGGAGCTTCAAGCATGGTGATTGGGGGAACCGGATTCGAGCGCCACTTTTCCACGGTCTCACTGTTAGCTCCAAGCACATGGAGCTCTGCCACAAGCGCGTGAGGAGCTTGGCGAAGGGTCGAAAGCGATGGAACCGTCAGATCTCCAGATGTTGTGAGCGCACGATCCCCGTCAAAACCAAGAGAAACCGTGATCGCCTGATGAGGCACACGAAGCGCATGACTCAAATCAACCCGGCTTGTTGTGAGCATCGAACGAACAATGGCCCCGGCCTCGTCGATACCGATTGAGCACAAGAACTGAGTGTTCAGACCAAGGCGAGCAAGCGCAACGGCGCGATTCGCTGAGCCGCCGGGGGAGAAGGAAGATGCCGGCGCGATCTGTTCTTCACCAAGGCGAGGTTCGTGCTCCAAAGGGCCCATGACCAGCGCTAAAACAAGAGGACCGGCAACGCAGACGCGTGGCGCAGTATTTAAAGGTGACGTCATAATGAGTGGTCCTTGCATGCGTGTAGAGACGATGGTCAATGCGATGTAATCCTAGTCCGAAGCGGTATTTTCGGCCCTGAATAGAGCCTTAAGTAATGTCTATATAGATAAGTCTTTACCAAAACGTGACCATTTGTGACCAAATAGCAATGTCCACTTTATGGTCTGGGAAAGACTTTCAAGGCGTGGCGGGTTAGGCTCGCAACCGTAACCCGCGACTGGACGTTACGGGTCTAACCCATCAATTTGGAGGAGTCTTTCATGAACCTCAAGAGGACATGGCTGGCAGTTCCGGCCGTTTTTGCCCTCGGTCTCGCAGCCTGCTCTGGCGGTGGCGACGCTAATTCAAGCGCTTCCGGCTCAAATGCTTCCGGCGTAGCTGCGGGCTCGTCGACCGGCATCATTTCGACCAACGGCTCCGAGCCGCAGAACCCGCTGATCCCGGCAAACACCAACGAAACCGGTGGCGGCAAGATCCTCGACGCCATCTTCGCGGGCCTCGTTTACTACGATGCATCCGGCGCAACCCATATGGACATGGCCGAATCCATCGAGCCGAACGAAGATTCGACCGTGTGGACCGTCAAGCTGAAGGAAGGACAGAAGTTCTCCGACGGCTCCGAGGTCAAAGCGCACAACTTCGTTGACGCATGGAAGAAGGGTGCATCCGAAGCGATGCTCTCCTCCTACTTCTACGAGCCGATCGCTGGCTCCGATGATGAAGGTGCCGGCGACCTGACCGGCCTCGAAGTCGTTGACGACTACACCTTCACCATCACCCTTAAGGCCCCGGCAGCTGACTTCTCGCAGCGCCTCGGCTACACCGCATACTTCCCGCTTCCGGACTCGACCCTGGAAGACATGGAAACCGGTGGCGAGCAGCCCATTGGTAACGGCCCCTACATGGTCGCCGAAGGCGGCTGGGAGCACAACGCTCAGATCCACCTGATCCCGAATCCTGAGTACAAGGGTGACAACGTTGCCAAGAACGGTGGCGTGGACGTTATCTTCTACTCCTCGCTCGATGCCGCATACCAGGATCTGCTCTCCGGCAACCTTGACGTCCTCGACGCACTTCCGGACTCGGCATTCGCCACCTACGAAGCAGACCTCTCCGGTCGCGCCGTGAATCAGCCGGCAGCAATCTTCCAGTCCTTCGCAATTCCGTTCGCCCTGGAACACTTCTCCGGTGAAGAAGGCAACCTGCGTCGCCAGGCAATCTCCTACGCGATCGACCGCGACACCATCACCGACACCATCTTCTCGGGTACCCGTACCCCGACCAAGGACTTCACCTCCCCGGTCGTCGATGGCTACAACGACTCGGTCCCCGGCTCTGAGGTCCTGACCTACAACGCTGACAAGGCCAAGGAACTCTGGGCAAAGGCAGACGCCATTTCCCCGTGGTCCGGCACCTTCTCGATCGCTTACAACTCTGATGGTGGCCACCAGGCATGGGTTGACGCAGTCACCAACTCCATCAAGAACACGCTCGGAATCGACGCCGTTGGCGCCCCGTACCCGGACTTCAAGTCCCTGCGTACTGAGGTCACCAACCACACCATCACCTCCGCCTTCCGTACCGGCTGGCAGGCTGACTACCCGGGCAAGTACAACTTCCTTGCACCGCTCTACGGCACCGGCGCCGGCTCGAACGACACCGAGTACTCCTCGGCCGACTTCGACGCCCTCCTGAAGAAGGCCTCCTCCGCGACCTCCACCGAGGAATCCAACAAGATCCTCGACCAGGCGCAGGAGATCCTCTTCAAGGACCTCCCGGTCATCCCGCTGTGGTACGCCAACGTCGTGGGTGGCTGGTCCGAGAACGTCGACAAGGTCGTGTTCAACTGGAAGTCCGTGCCGATCTACAACGAGATCACCAAGGCTGAGTGAGTCTGGCCAGGCGCTAGTCATCACTGACTACGCCTAGAGGACGTGCCAATGGTGGCGGGTGGGAGCTTTCCTACCTGCCACCATTGCGTTTGCAAGGCCTCGTCACCGCGCTCTCTTACCGTGAGTTTGGGCGGGGCCTGGTGAATCATTGATAATAATTCTGTTCTTTTTCTTACTGTCCATTTAGTGGGTGACGAGTTAATCAAACTCCCGTTTGCCGAGTTTTTACCCTATGATGGCGTAAGTGCGTCTTTGCCACAGGTGGGCTGTGCCCGCTTGCTTGCTAGTTTTCATAAGCAAGGCGGCGAAGACTCTAGTTCCTAACCACATCTCAAAGGACTGTCCATGTTGCGTTACATCGGACGTCGACTCCTTCAGACCATCCCGGTTTTCTTCGGAGCCACGTTCCTGATCTTCGCGATGGTGTACCTCATGCCTGGTGACCCCGTCGCAGCCCTTGGCGGCGACCGAGGGCTTTCTGAAGCTGCGTACGCTGAAATTGCTGCGAAGTACAACCTCGATAAGCCGTTCTGGATGCAGTACCTGCTTTACCTCAAGGGCGTGTTCACGCTTGATTTCGGTACGACATTCTCCGGACAGCCGGTAACTGCAGTGATGGCGCGTGCCTTCCCGATTACGGTGAAGCTTGCACTGTACGCCATGGCGATTGAAGCAATCCTCGGTATTCTTGCCGGCGTCGTTGCCGGTGTTCGCCGCGGTGGCATCTTCGACTCCACCATTCTTGTCTTCTCGCTTCTGCTGATTTCCGTCCCGACCTTCGTCCTCGGCTTCGTCCTGCAGTTCGTCCTCGGTGTGAAACTAGGAGTATTCCCGACTACAGTCGGCGCGCACGTCAGCCTTCAGTCGTTGACCATGCCGGCAATCGTGCTTGGTGGCGTCTCGCTGGCATACGTGATTCGCCTGACTCGCCAGTCTGTTTCTGAGAACGTGTCTGCTGACTACGTCCGCACCGCTCGCGCGAAGGGCCTGAAGGGTGGCACGGTTATGACCCGCCACATCCTGCGCAACTCGCTGATCCCGGTTGCAACGTTCCTTGGTGGCGACCTTGGCGCCCTCATGGGGGGCGCGATCATCACGGAAGGCATCTTCAATATCTCCGGTGTTGGTGGCACGCTCTGGCAGGCCATCGTCAAGGGCGAACCCGCCACCGTCGTTTCCGTGACTACCGTTCTGGTGCTCGTGTACATCTTCGCCAACCTTGTTGTTGACTTGCTGTACGCCGTGCTCGACCCGAGGATCCGCTATGAGTGATTACATTCCCTCCGCAAACATCGAACGCACCCGAACCGGTCAACGCCACTTCGTTTCCGATATCGACGAAACCGGTCTTGGTGCAGTTGACGCCGTTGCCGACGATCGCGCGCCTTCATCGCTCTGGGGCGAGGCATGGAAGTCCCTACGCAAGCGCCCGCTCTTCTGGGTGGCTCTGACCATCATCGTGATCGCGATCGCGATCGCAGCATTCCCGAACGTGTTCACCAGCCAGGACCCGCGTTTCTGCGAGCTTTCGAACTCGCTGAAGGGTCCGTCGGACGGCCACCCCTTCGGTTTCAACCGTCAGGGTTGTGACATCTACGCTCGCATCGTCTTCGGTGCCCGCGCATCCGTTTCCGTTGGTGTTCTGACGACCATCTTCGTCGTCATCATCGGTGGCGTGATCGGCGCGATTGCCGGCTACTTCGGTGGCTGGTTCGATGCTCTGCTCTCGCGTATTACCGATATCTTCTTCGCAATCCCGTTGCTCCTGGCAGCAATCGTCTTCATGCAGATGTTCAAGGAAAACCGAAACATCTGGATGGTTATCTTGGTTCTGTCCCTCTTCGGCTGGACTCAGATCGCGCGTATTACTCGTGGTGCCGTGATGTCGGCGAAGAACGAAGAGTTTGTCACCGCTGCCCGCGCCACCGGCGCATCAAAGGCTCGCATTCTCATGAGCCACATCATCCCGAACTCGATGGCTCCGATCATTGTGTACGCGACGGTTGCTCTGGGTACGTTCATCGTTTCCGAAGCGTCCCTGTCCTTCATGGGTATCGGTCTTCCGTCAACGGTCGTTTCGTGGGGCGCCGATATTTCGGCCGCACAGGCGTCGTTGCGTACGAACCCGATGGTTCTTTTCTACCCGGCTTTGGCTCTCGCGATGACCGTCCTCAGCTTCATCATGATGGGTGATGCGGTCCGTGACGCCCTCGACCCGAAGGCACGCAAGTGAGCGAAGAGAATATGACTACTCCGAACGAGGACGCCATCGAAGAGGCCATCAACACGATGGTGCTCGGCGAAGGCAAGGCTGATGCTTCTCAGACCGTTAGCGAATCGGCTGCTCCCGAAGAGGTTCACCCTGAGGACGCCAACCCGCTTCTGAAGATCACTGACCTTGAGGTCACCTTCACCACGTCGACCGGTATCGTTCCGGCTGTCCGTGGCGCAAACCTGACCATCTACCCCGGCCAGACGGTCGCTATCGTGGGCGAGTCCGGTTCCGGTAAGTCGACGACTGCTGCTGCGGTCATCGGCCTGCTCCCGGGCACCGGTAAGGTCACCGGCGGTTCCATCGAATTCGACGGTGAAGAGATCACGAACCTCACCACGAAGGAATGGGTTCGTTTGCGAGGCTCCGGTATCGGCCTGGTTCCCCAGGATCCGATGTCGAACCTGAACCCTGTTCTGCGCGTTGGTACGCAGGTCAAGGAAGCTCTTGTCGCCAATAACGTTGTTCCGAAGTCCCAGACTGGTGAGCGCGTGGCTCAGCTTCTTGAAGAGGCCGGCTTGCCGGACGCAGAGCGTCGCGCCAAGCAGTACCCGCACGAGTTCTCCGGCGGTATGCGTCAGCGCGTGCTGATCGCTATTGGAATGGCGGCTCGTCCGAAGTTGCTGATCGCTGACGAACCGACGTCCGCTCTGGACGTGACCGTTCAGCGTCGCATCCTCGATCACCTTGGTTCGCTGACCCGCGAACTGGGCACCGCTGTTCTGTTCATTACGCACGACCTTGGCCTTGCTGCTGAGCGTGCCGAACAGCTGGTGGTTATGCACCGTGGTCGCATTGTTGAATCCGGCCCCGCGTTGGAGATCCTGCAACACCCGCAGCACCCGTACACGAAGCGTCTTGTTTCGGCTGCTCCGTCGCTGGCGTCGGCTCGTATTGAGTCCGCTCACGCTCACGGTATTTCTGTGACGGAGGAAGAGCTGACGGGCGCAGGTAAGGGCGCAACGTCGACCGAGGAAATCGTTCGCGTTGAGCACCTGACCCGTGAGTTCGATATCCGTGGATCGAAGGGTGAGGCTAAGAAGCTGATTGCCGTTGATGACGTGACCTTCGGTTTGCGTCGCGGTACGACCCTGGCGGTTGTGGGCGAGTCCGGTTCCGGTAAGTCGACCGCAGCGAACATGGTGTTGCACCTGCTGTCGCCGACGTCCGGCAAGGTTTTCTTCGACGGCAAGGACACGTCCGAGATGAGCGACAAGGAGCTCTTTGCTCTACGTCGTCGCCTGCAGGCAGTATTCCAGAACCCGTACGGTTCGCTGGATCCGATGTTCTCGATCTTCCGCATCATCGAAGAACCGCTCCGCGTCCACGGCTACGGCACGATGGCGTACGCCGAGCAGGAGTTTGCTCGTGCGATGGCGACCGGTCGTGAGCCTGAAAAGTGGATCTCGGCTCTGATGGAAGCAAAGAACGCTGGACGTTCTTTGACTGCCGCGGAGAAGAAGGAATTCAATCCGAAGCATCTGCGTATCGAGCGCGTGTCTGAGCTTCTGGACATGGTTGCTTTGCCACGTTCCGCGATGCGCCGTTACCCGAACGAGCTGTCCGGTGGTCAGCGTCAGCGTGTGGCCGTGGCTCGCGCGCTTGCCCTGAACCCCGAGGTCATCGTTCTTGACGAGGCAGTTTCGGCTCTGGACGTTCTGGTTCAGAACCAGATCCTGTACTTGCTGAATGATCTTCAGGCTCAGCTAGGTCTGTCCTACCTGTTCATCACCCACGACTTGGCGGTTGTTCGTCAGATCGCTGACGACGTGGTCGTTATGGAAAAGGGCAAGCTGGTGGAGCAGAATTCGACGGACGCGCTGTTCAATAATCCGGTGCAGGATTACACGCGCGAGCTGATCGAGGCGGTTCCTGGACGTCAGATTCAGTTGAACCTCTGAGGCTCGCCGATCGTGCGCCTGGGTGCGCACGAACCCAGTGAATAGTTGACGAGGCCGGGCGGGGCGACAAGGGTTGCTCCGCCCGCCTTGTTATATCGACGACCCTGATCGCGGTAGCTATGAGGCCTTACAGCCTGCTAGAACGCTTGCCATCTTTGATTGCTCAGCAGAGGTAATGGTGAGCCCCCACGTGTATTTCACGTTGATCTGCTTCGTGACGTAGGCACACCGGAAGTCAGCGTTTGGGGGTAGCCACTTGTCGGCGGATGCTGCACCCTTGTCTTTATTCGTTTGACCGTCGACGGCTAACAAATTGTTCTGGTCATTCCCGAAGCGTTGACGCTGGGTGTCGTCCCACTGCCACGCGCCCGACCTCCATGCGTTTCCTAACGCGACAACGTGGTCAATCTGTACGAGAGCGGATGTCTCTTGTCCGCGCTGGAAGTTGATCGTGGAACCTGTATACGGGTCGTCCAAGGTTCCCGTCAGGACAATGCAGTCACGTGTCTTCGGCTTATACGTCACGTTCGTGAGATCGCGCGCGAGCACGTCGTTCCGAGTATCGCACCCGTTATGGTCCTCGTCCGCCCAGGCGTGCCCGAACTGGTCGCGATCGTAGTCGGGTGCGTCATCATGATCGAGAACGGTGAGTGCTTTCAGTTGCCTCGCAGCTTCGCTGGGAGGCAGATCGTCGACGGAAACTGAGTGGGGGACGAGGAAGCCAACATCGTTCCACAGGCGGCCGAGCATAAAACGGAACGAGGGAAAAACACAATACGACCCGATACAGATGATGATCAACGCGACCGCGATGTCACCGATGCGGAGGGCTCTTCCATGAACCCTGCCACGACCGCGTGACGAAGTACGTCGTTTTCCCACGTGCTGCGCTCCTTTCTGCGGGCTGATCTCAGTCGCATTGGCGAGGCGAGGTGCAAGTCCAGCAAGCATCGTCGGCGACTAAAGAAGAGTATGTGGTCCTTACTAGTGTGACGCACGCTGAGGACAAAGGGAGGTTATCCACAAGCAGGCGTCTACGGTGAAGACGACTTGAAGATTTCTTCGAGCCGGCAATTCCGGTGTCATCCATAAGGAGGTACGTGCAACCGTTGATCAGCGCACGATCATGCGTTAATAAGTGTGATCCCTACCATGTAGAAACCAAATTGCACAACGCGCTCAAGGCCGAAATTTTGCTTTAAATCAGCCCTTTGCGCTCCAACCATGAGCGAGCAATGGTAGCCGCCGGCGCGCCATCTTCGGTCGATTGACGGTTCATCTCCACCAGATCCGCGCTCTCAAGGGTCGCGGACACGCGATTGATCACGGTAGTCGCGGCCTCGTCGATTCGCGGGGAGACGATCGGCACCACGTGGGAGGCCAGGAATAACCCCTTCGGGTCCTCCAAGACTGTCAGATCTGAACCCGCCAGCGACGGGTCAGCCGAATAGATGTCGACCAGTTGCACGTCGCCGTCACGCAGAGCCTTCAGCGTGAGCGCGCCACCCGAGTCCTCGATCGGCGTGAACGTCGCGGTCACGCCGTACATGGACTTCAGTCCAGCCGGACCGTAGGGGCGCGTTGCCAACTCCGAATTGCCGCCGATCTTTACCGATCCCACGGATGCGAGGTCGCCGATCGTCGTCAGCGAGTGTTCGTTCGCGAACTCGGTCGTCACCACGTACGAATCCTGGTCGGCAGCAGGCGTGGCGTTCAGCACGCGCAGTCCGTCCGGCAGAGTGGCGCTCAGAGCCTCGTACACCTCGTCTGCGCTGGTCTGCGTCGCATCGGCATCCAAGTACTGCAACAGTGAACCCGTGTATTCGGGGAACACGTCGATCGCGCCCGCCTGAATTTCTGGCATGTAGACCTCACGCTGGCCGATGCGCAGTTCACGAGTGACCGCGAATCCGGCCTCCTCGAGGGCGATGGCGTAGGTTTCGGCGATGATTTCGTTCGAGTAATAGTCCTGCGATCCGACGATGATCGTCTCGCGCCCGTTCGATTGTGAGCTCGGGTCGAAGGTTGCTGCGGTCGCACACGCGCTGGTCGTCAGAGCAGTGGCGCCGAGCATTGCGGTGACAGCTTTGCGCTTGCGTTTTACCGCCGAGCGAGTCGCGGCGCGCGCATTGCTTTCGTTCTTCGTTGTGCGTCGTCCAAAGAATCGACGAGGCCGCTCAGCGTTCCCAGTGCCTTCGCCATTCAGGCGCGGGTTGCGTGATGCTCGCACCCACAGGGCGTCCAGAATCAATGCGAGGGCGACAACCAGGATCGCGCCACCAATCATCTGCCCGTAATCGCGGGTTTTCAGACCTGTGTAGAGGAAACGACCCAGCCCAGCGTCCGCGGTGTACGCCGCGAGCGTTGCGGTGGCGACAACCTGCAGGGTCGTCGAGCGCAAGCCACCAATAATCAAGGGAAGCGCGGCGGGCAGTTCAACTTCGCGTACGACTTGCATTTCGGTCAGGCCGATAGCTCGAGCAGCGTCCACCGTTGTCGGAGAGGCTGACCTGATACCGGAATACGTTGCTGACAGCATCGGAGGAACCGCCAAAATCAGAAGCGCTAAGAATGGTGCTGACAAGCCAATACCCAGCCACAAGCCGATTAAAGTCAGAACACCCAGCGTCGGGATCGCTCGCGCCACCCCGAACGTCGCGCTCATTAGCGTGACAAAACGGCCGGTGTGCCCGATGTAAATACCAATTGGCAGCGCAATCAGGCCGGCAATGGTGACAACGCCGACAGTCACGCCAAGATGTTGAACAATACGAATGAGGATCCCCGTGGACCCCGTCCAATGGCCACCAGCAAACAGCCATGTCAATGCATCCATGAGCAAGCTCATGCGGCCACCTCCGCCTTCAAACATGGGTTAGAAACAGGGGAGCGATGAGGCGCGGATCCCGGCCTCGTCCACGGGGTGAGCAGGGTGCCCACGGCGATGGTCAGCGCATCCAAAACAAGCGCGACCAGAACGGTTGCAACCAAGCCGGCGAATACCTCGGACACCAGACCTCGCTGGAATCCGTCGGTGAACAGCGTGCCCAGCGAGCGAATCCCGATGAACGCACCTACGGTCACTAGCGACACCGTCGACACAACGACCACGCGTACGCCCGCGATGATGACGGGCAAGGCTAGTGGGAGTTCGACTCCGATGAACTTACGCCATGAGCTCATGCCAGCGGCGTCCGCAGACTCGAGAACCGAAGCTGGCAGAGAGGTAAACGCATTCGCGACCTGACGGATCAGCACCGCGATCCCGTAGAGCGCAAGAACGATGATGATGTTCAGCTCGCTCCGGAGCGCAATTCCTACGATCACGGGGATCACAACAAGCATTGGCAGTGAGGGAATCGCATACAGCAACGACAGTGCGGTCAATAGTGGGCTACCCCAGCGCTTCGAACGCGTAGAAGCCCAACCGACCGGGATTGAAATGATGACCGCGGCCAGAATTGCTGGTATCGCGATGCGTAGGTGCGCGACAGTAAGCTCCCAGAGTAGTAAGTAGTTTTGCGACAGCCAACTCATCGGAGTTCGCCTTCCGGCAACAGGCCGAGCGGACGGCCATCCGGGTCAGAAACGAGTGTGCCTGCGGGCGTGGACTTCATACTCAGACGGCGCTGGCCGGACGACCCGACGAAGGACGCGACAAAGTCGTTCGCGGGGTTCGTCACGAGGTTCTCGGACGTGCCCACCTGCGCTAGGACGCCACCGGTCTGCAGAACAGCGATCTGGTCGCCGAGCATGAACGCCTCATCTAAGTCGTGCGTAACGAACAGGATGGTCGTGCCCACGCGGTCACGCAGGTCGCGGAGCTCCCGTTGCAGGTCGGCGCGAACCAGCGGGTCCAGTGCGCCGAAAGGTTCGTCCATCAGCAGAATGTCCGCTTCGTTTGCGAGCGCGCGAGCAACACCCACGCGCTGACGCTGGCCACCTGACAGCTGCGCCGGATAGCGTTTCGCGAGGCCTCGATCCAAACCAACCAGGTCCATCAGCTCTAGCGCGCGTTTCGCCGATTCTCTACGCGAGGCACCCTCAAGACGCGGAACCGTCGCAATGTTGTCAACAATGCTGCGATGCGGGAAAAGTCCAGCATCCTGGAGCACGTATCCGATCGAGCGACGTAACTTCACCGGGTCCACATCCGCAACATCCTGCCCGCGCACGACCACGCGCCCAGACGTGGGGGAGAGCATCCGATTCACCATCCGCATCAGCGTCGTCTTGCCCGACCCCGACGTGCCCAGCAGGACCGTCGTCGTATGAGGCTCAACGTACAGAGAAACGTCATCCAACGCCGTCGTCCCGTTCGGGAACACGTGCGAGATGTGGTCGAAAGTAATCACCGAGATGTCTCCTTTCGACGAAGACATGGAAGGGGAGGTGCGCAGGACATTACTGACCCTGGACACCATTCAAAGGTCTACCGGTATGAACGCCAAGGCTTCCCAAGATATTCAACCAATGTCAGCGAGTTTTAGTGACCTTGCGCATCTTCACTGTGGGAATTGCATGAAAATAGCCGGTGAGTGCCCCGCAGGGGGCAGTCACCGGCTATTCGCTCTGTAACTGGCCTCGTCAATTGGTGCTTACTGGATGTGCACCGAGGCTGTAGTCGGACTGAGCCGACTTCGCGTCAATCACGCTTCAGTTGAAGGTGCCTTCCGACGCTTCGCGTAGGGTTCGGACTCGAGTTCCGTGCCAGCGGGAACCGATGCGGGCGAAACCTGTTCGAGGTTCGTACCACGGGCCTTCGAGATCCAGCGCATGAGGTGGTAGATGACAATCGCTGCAACGGAGCCGAGCGCAATACCGGAGAAGGTCATCTTGCCAGCAATCAGCGTGTAGTCGGCGATGGCGACAACCATGGCGACCGCAGCGGTGTTCAGGTTAACCGGATCGGAGAAATCAACGCGGTTCTGAACCCAGATACGAACACCGAGCATGCCGATCATGCCGTAGAGGATCGTTGCCGCTCCACCGAGGACACCGGCTGGGATCGTTGCGATGATCTGGCCGAACTTCGGCAGCATTGACAGGGCGAGAGCGGTGAAAGCTGCGACCACGTAAGCGGCGGTCGAGTAGACGCGGGTTGCGGCCATAACGCCAATGTTCTCGGCGTAAGTCGTCGTACCGGAGCCGCCACCGAAGCCTGCGATCATCGTGGACAGGCCGTCGGCGAAGAGTGCGCGACCGGTGACATCATCCAGGTTCTCGCCGGTCATTGCGGACACGGACTTCACGTGACCGATGTTCTCAGCCATGAGGACCAGGACAACCGGGACGAACAGGCCTATCAGTGACAGGTCGAAGGCCGGGGCACGGAACGCCGGGGCGCCAACCCAGTCGGCGTTTGCGATGGCGGAGAAGTCGACCTCGCCACGGATGCAGGCGGTTGCGTAGCCAATCAGAACACCGATGAGGATCGCGAGGCGACCGATGATGCCCTTGAATAGGACCGTGATCAGCAGGATCGAAACGATCGTGACGGTTGCGGTCAGCGGGGCGGTCTTCACGTTGTTCCATGCGCTAGGCGCAAGGTTGAAGCCGATCAGGGAGACGATTGCGCCGGTCACCACCGGGGGCATCAGCTTGTCGATCCAAGCAGCACCCGCGAAATGAACGATCAGGCCGATGATGAACAGCGAGCCACCGGCCATGATGATGCCACCCTGTGCCAGGGAAGCAAGATGGTCGTCGATGGTCTGGCCACCGCCGGCAACGTAGCCGGTCACCGCGCCGATCGGTGCGATCAGCGCGAAGGATGAGCCGAGGTATGAGGGAAGGCGTCCGGCTGTGATGAGCAGGAACAGCAGGGTTCCGAAGCCGGTGAAGAAGAGAGTTGTTGACGGGTCGAAGCCGGTCAGCAGTGGAACGAGGAAGGTTGCGCCGAACATTGCAACAACATGCTGAATGCCGATGCCGATTGTTCGAGGCCACGTGAGTCGCTCGCTGGGGGAGACAACCTCGCCGGGGGCAATGGAAGTGCCGTCACCGTGCAGGGTCCAGCGGAAGAAGCCACGGGAATTATCGCTCATGGAAGAGCTCTCCGATCTGATCAGTTGATGGGCAGGGCCGTTTCACCGGTCAGAACACCAGATTAGCCCGCAGTGATATTGCGCCGGTAGTTTGGCGTCCGTTCTGTGACCGGATAGGCGCGAAGATACAATTTGGTGCAAGGTTGGGACTGCGTATTTTCATCTGCGGTGTGGTGACGAGGCTCCTTGCGGATCGACAGTCTTCATTCTGAGAATTGTTAGACCATTTCCAAGTCTTTACCTATCCTTGACGTATGAAACCTCTCTTGCTGGTGTCGACACGTCCCGAAGACGTTGAAGTTGAAGCGGAATACCGTTCGTTTCAGCGAACGACCGGCCTAGCAGAAACCGAGCTTGAACAGGTCAGACTCGACATGCTCGGTCTGCCTGACATTGATGTTGAGGCCTATTCCGGCATCATCGTTGGTGGATCTCCCTATGGGACGACAACGTCCGACGTCCACAAGTCGGCGACGCAGAAGCGCGCTGAAGCTGAACTGTTCCACCTTCTTCACGATGTGACGACCGCTCACGTTCCCTGTTTTACAACCGGGTATGGAACGGAAGTTGCGGCTGTTCTGATGGGTGGTCAGGTGACGACCAAGTGGGCTGAGCCCGCGCAGATCACCGAGATTTATATGGTTGCCGAGCATGCGGATGATCCGATCTTGGAAGGGGTTTCCCGCACGTTCTACACCTATGTGAACCACACAGAAGCCGTTGAAGAGCTCCCCGAAGATGCGGTCTTGTTGGCGAAATCGCTGACCTGTCCCGCTGAAGTCATGCGGTTTTCAGACAACTTCTACGCGACGCAGTTCAATCCGGAAATCGATTCCGATGCGATTCGTGCTGCCCTTGAACGCTATGAAGATGCGGGTTATCCGGGCACCGATGATGTGGAATCGCTGATGCTTGCCGGGCGCCTAGGGGCGTGTGACCATCAGGCGGGCAAGCTGGTTCGCAATTTCGTTCGCCTTTTTGGTGCGTGACCTATCCCATGAGGGTGTTCGATGTGCTGAGTTAGCATTTTTAGACCGTTTCAGCCTAAGATAAGCAAGCGCACTGATGTGCGTGCTGGAGGATTCGCCTAGTGGCCTATGGCGCACGCTTGGAAAGCGTGTTGGGTGCAAGCCCTCGGGGGTTCGAATCCCCCATCCTCCGCGGTTGTCCCGTCATCCTTTGGGTGGCGGGACTTTTGTTTTTCCGAATCGCCTTTATGTGGTGGCATGTGTAAACTGGGGAGCGATCCTCCGTGTGACGGTATCATCTGAACCTCCCCAGGGCCGGAAGGCAGCAAGGATAAGGGTGCGCTGCCGGGTGCGCGGAGGGTCCTTTTATTTTCCGCTTATATTCCGCACAGGCGCGGAATGGGAACGAAAACATGACGAACGCTCCTTCGCGGCATCGCTCGTGTGATCCTGCTCGACGTATCTGACTCAGATCGCGCCGACTACGCGTTGAGAGGGTGCCTCGTACCCCGTTTTTCCGGACGCGAAAAGCGTGCGACGGTGGTACGAGGCCCCTTCTTTATGTGGTTTCGGTCATTTACAGGGAGACTAAAATAGGAATAAATGGCTTGAATGAGCCCGCAATGGACTATTGATGTGATGCAAGCCCCATCTGCGAGTTTGTCATTGCGGGGTCTCGCGCGTAAAGTTGTTTTCAGCCAAACGGCGATGCGCTCGTAGCTCAATGGATAGAGCATCTGACTACG
>NZ_JBHNPV010000082.1:0-9273 GCF_059082735.1 Actinotignum sp. usb-actsch-rep-73
TGCGTCTAATGAAGGATAAACCCCGAGGGTTACCTTGTGAGATCAGCGTGCGCGACGTGCCAGGCGGTCAACGTCGAGCAGGGTCACTGCGCGACCTTCCAGGCGGATCCAGCCACGGGAGACGAAGTCGGCGAGCGACTTGTTCACGGTTTCGCGCGAAGCGCCAACCAGCTGAGCAAGCTCTTCCTGGGTCAGGTCGTGAGGAACGTGAACGCCCTTGTCGGATGCAGTGCCGAAGCGATCTGCCAGATCCAGCAGAGCCTTTGCCACGCGACCGGGGACGTCGGAGAAGACGAGGTCGGACAGAGACTCGTTGGTGCGACGCAGACGCTGGGCGAGTGCCTTCAGCATGTGCTTTGCCAGGGTCGGGTTCGTGTCGAGGATTTCCATGAGGTCTTCGTGGTCCAGGTGGAGCAGCGAAACCGGGGAAACGGCAGTTGCGGTGGTGGAACGCGGACCCGGATCGAACAGGGTCAGTTCACCAATGATTTCACCGGGGCCGAGGACTGCAAGCAGGGACTCACGACCATCGTTTGACGTGTGACCGAGCTTCACCTTGCCTTCGGTGATGATGTAGAGGCGATCGCCAAGGTCGCCCTCGTCAAAGAGAGTCTCGCCGCGACGCAGGGTCGTGTGGCCCATCTTCTGTTGCAGGGAAATCTGCTGGGAATCATCGAGGCCGCCGAACAGCGGGACTTGGCTGATGAAGTTACCGTCACCAATCATGTGGCGGGGCTCCTTTCTGCTCGTGGCCTCGTGGGTAACGAGGTCGAAACCATTATTGAGCACTCGTGTGCCATAGGACATACGAGACTGATACACCACACAGTATGCCCTGTTGACCGCTACTAGGTGAAGAAACCGTGTGGACACGCCGAAAACGCACATATAACCGCCGAATCTGCGAGCGTTTGTGCGTTGATCACAACGAGTAGGCGACCTGTTTTATTTCTCTGTCGTCTTTGTTTAATCACTGTTCATCCGCGCTTATTGCGCATGGTCTGGGCATAAAAACGCCGGTGGGTGCAAGCTTTTGCTTGCACCCACCGGGGAGAGCCTGATCAGGATCTTCAGCGCAGGCCAGCGGCCTTTTCTGCCTTGCGACGTGCGCGCGCAGTGTAGTGAGCGCTGGTCGGGTTCACCTTTTCGACCTCGGAACGCAGGACCTCTTCGGCGCGACCGGTGCGACGGACTCGGTGGGACAGGATGCCAATGAAGATCATGGCAATACCCATCAGAAGGAATCGACCGGAATAACCGGCAAGCTGGACGTGGTGCGTGAAGTTCGCGCCCACCGTGTTCCAGTTGTACAGCCATGTCAAAACCGGCTTGGTGTATTCGGCGGTCATGGCCGGAACAACCAGCCACGGCAGACCAATGATCGTGGTGATCACACCGGAGAAGCAGGGGCCAAGTGAGGACTTGCACGCAGCGATCAGCAGAGCAATGCCGATCACAATTGCAACCAGAAGCTCACCCAGTGCCAGCGTCGACACAAGAGGAGTGTCAATTGTCGGAACGCCCGTCATCGCATTCGTCATGCGCGAGCCAGCATCCGCGGCCAGATACCAGGCGATCGGTGCCAGGATGAAGAACGAGAGCAGGGAACCCCAGTGGGCTCCGGCGCGCGACGGCATTTCTGCTGTGAGGGTTGCGCCTTCAAAGATCGAATCATCAAGCGAAGTTGGAGTCGTCGCAACGAAAGGCTGCTCCGGTTCGGTCGTTTCAACAGCCTCTTCGCGGGGCTTCCACGTGGTTTCAGTTTCTTCCTCGACCTCTTCAACCGGAGCGGCCGTCATAAAGGAACGACGCTGAACGGTCGATGCTTCAACCGAAGCGGGAGTTGCGGGAGCTTCGTCGGTAGCGGGAGTGTCAACACGATTCGCCATCACGTCACGCGGAGTCGGAGTCGGATCCGAAACCGGGTCGATGACGATCGCAGGAATACCGTCCGTCATCACGGGGATGGTGGTCGTGTGCGGGGTCAGAATCACGGGTTCAATCTGGCCGGTCTGAACAAGAGACGATTCGCCGATAATGTCGTCCGCGCTTGAGATTTCACCTGGAAGGTCAACCTCTTCGCCGGTCAGCGGAAGTGCTGCGCTATCGGCAGCTTCACCTTCGGCCATCATCGGTTCATCGCTGAAGTATTCGGATGTTTCGGGTGCGACGAAGTCATCGTCCTTGGGTGTTGTGAAATCCTGATCAGACATGGTGCTCCTCCTGCTTGTGGGTACACACTATCGAGAAAAATGCCGGACTTTCGGCTTATTTATCCGCTAGGCGCGTTTCGTCACCATTGTTTTGGTCACGCTGTGTATCAAGCTGGGTGGCCTCGTCCCCTACGCTGACCCGCTGTCGTGCCACGTAGATACCCATTGTGGAGGCGCCCAACAGACATCCCAGGGACGCAATGACGGGAGACGCAAGCGCCAACTGAGTCGTCACCGAGGGCCCCGGAGTGACCACGGAACCCGTGATTGATGACCAGAGCGGAACCAGCATGTACGTGGGAACCGCCATGATCAGCCACGCGCCAGCCTGCGGGCCGGTCAACGAAAAACGTGCGACCAGAGCAGTTAAACCCAAGAGAATCGCGGCGATGATCGTTTCGAGAGCGTGCGTTCCCACCGCCGGCTCCAGTGCGGACAGTCCGTTCGCGCTCACCGCGCTGGTGTCATTCGGTGCCGCTAAGACAAAGAGTATCGACGCAATCAGCGTTGCGGGAATCGACAACGAGGCCACCCACGTGTGCCGATGCCCTGTAATCGCAGGATAGGGAACCAGAGAATCGATTTTGACTGCCGGGTAGCGCGCATACGTCAGCGCAACCGCGGCACATCCGGTGATCAGAGTGACCGACAGTGGGTAGAGGCTCCACAGGACCGACGAACGCATATCTGGCAGATCCAAAATCATCGACTGCAAGAGTGGAACGCGCAGGTAACCGGCTGCTTGGCTCAGCCCAATCGGAATTGAAAGCGCGGACGTCACGTACATTCCGGCGGGAGACTCCTCGCAGTTCAGTGATACCAATGCCAAGATAATCGTCGCCAACGCGACACCGATCAAACCTTCGACCGAAGCCAGTGGCAGACCAACGGCGGCTTGCGCCTGTAAATCAGCCATCGACGACCCCATGAAGATCAGGGCGACGGGCGCAAAAACAAGGGCGTATACGCCACTGCGCACGTGCTCAGAACGGGGGATCGGGCGAAGATTCATGCCTCAAGTATGTCGCACATCCGGGCATATGCCCGCCCAGTGGCCACCGGTTAGTAGTCTGAAGAAGTGACTATCGATTCCCTTGTTGACCCCACGCTTGCCGTCATCGCCGGTGCGAGTGCCCGCGAAGAAGTACGTTTGGCTTGCGAGGACGCCTTGAAGGCGTTTACCACGTTGCGCTTTCACGAGGGATTGCGTCGCGGTTGGGAAAAAGCTCGCGCCGAGGCGTCAGTCCGTGAGGCAGCAGCGATTGCGATCCTGTGTGGCGCCAGAACACATGTTGACGACATGCGTATCGCCTCAATGAATGACGCGCCTTGGTCTGCTGTCACCGATGAACGCACCGGATCGGGTGCCACCCGCGATCCAGCGATGGACCTGGCACTGGGGATTTGGAGGTCCCAAGCGAACCTCAGGGCAGGTTTTGACCCTTTAAACGCTCGAGTTCCCACCCGAAAAACCCCTCGGCCACTTCCGGCCCTGATCGCGGGACTCCACCGAGATGCCTGTTCCGGCCTCGTCGAATCGGGAAGACTCGATGTTGGACACGTAGCAATTCCGCACGACGGCGGTGCGCTCGCATATGCGATGACGCTGATCAACGGGCAATTACCGGCGCTTGTGAAAGCAGCCTGCCTGGTTGCGCACTTCCGGTTTCGCACCGTCTTTGATCCAGCATCTGGCGCGGTCGGGTATGGGCTTGCGCGATGGCTTCTGGTCACCCAAGGAGTTGAACCCACGGGTGTCGCAGTGATTTCAGCCTTCGATGCTGAGAACCAAGCGGAAGCCTCGCGCGCGCTCGGCGGTTGGGTGGCTGCCAGCGAGGAAAGCGTTGCCAGGTGGCTTGTCCATTCGATACGCGCATTCGAATACGGCGCGAAGATCGGCGCTGACATTGCTTTCCACGTCCAAGCTGGCAGGCTCAGCTAGATCGCAAGGCTCGTCAAGTACAAGCAGGTCCGACAGTAGGCGATTCAAAAGGCGACTTAGCCCAGAAACCCGCAGGTGACACGTTGCCCTAGTAGTTAGGCGCGCTTTGCTGTCACATACCCTACGGCTGCCGCGCCAATCGCCACACCCGCGCCGATCATGGCGAGCGTGCGACGCGACGGCGTGGGAATCGTTCGGTGAACAGCTGCGGTCGAAGTGAAACGCATGATCTCCCACCCGTTCTTCACGGCTGCCTCACGCAAGCCCTTGTCGGGGTTGACGGCGATCGGGTGGCCGACGGCAGACAGCAGAGGAATATCGGAAACAGAATCGGAGTACGCCCAGCATTCATCCATATTCCACCCGCGTTTGGCGGCAAGCTCTTTGCAGGCCGCCGCCTTGTTCGCCGCCTGGTTGTAGTGGAGCACGGTGCCCGTGTACTCACCGTCGTCATTCACTTCAGCGATCGAGCCGAGACAGGCATCAGCACCCAGCATCTTGCCAATCGGGCGAACGATTTCAATGACAGATGCGGACGCAACAACAACGGGTCGCATCTGGTCATGATGGAACTGGATTTCTTCGAGTGCCTGCGTGAAACACACCGGGTCAATCGCGTGGTCGATGGAGGATTCAACGGTCGCTTCAAGGAGGGAAGCATTCATGCCTTTGGCCAGGTCACCGATCGCTTCAGCCATCTTGTCCATCCGCTTTTCATCTGCGCCTTTGAGCAGGTAGGGAAGCTGGACGAGGACGGACATGGCGGCAGCTCGGCGCGACAGGAGGCCGGCGTCAACGAAGGAGCTCTGAAGAGCAATCGAGGACGACGTGGCAAGGATCGTCTTATCAAGATCAAAGAAGGCAGCTGAATTTCGCTGAAGCGGGGGTTGAATCATCACATGCTCCTTGCCATTCGAGGGTCAGCGGGACGGATTAGAGTCGGCACTGACGTATTTGGTGAAATTGTGGGGCTTGTGACCCCACTTATCCACAGGTCGATTGGTATCAGATTAGTCTTCCACAATTTCACTACGCTCACGTGGAATCTGCCTGTTCGCAGTGCAAGAGTGCGTCCAACGAGTCGGGTCTTTCAGTGGGGCTCGGCGGGTGTGTTGGAGGAAACTCGATGGGTAAACGCAATACTTTCATCCGGGGTGCTCGGCGTGGGCTGGGCAGATTCGGGACGGTGAAGCCAGAGTATGCGCCCTGCACTGCGCGTCTGATTCTCGACGGTCTTACCCGCAACGATGAGCGCTTCGTGCGTCGCATGATTGCGCGCGAGCACGTGGACATCCAGGTGGGTGATGCGCACTCGTGGCTCGAGGACGCAGACGAACGAGGCCGGACACCTTACTCTTCGCCTCTTCTTGTTATTGCCGGACCGTACGCGATTGGCAGACTGGGAAGCACCCGCATCGAAGTAGGAGCTCACGGCCAATTCCGCCTTCCTGAAGACGAGGACCTTCTTCGCGCCATCCTTCGTGAACACGCTGGACAACCGCGCGAAGAAACGGAAGCTACAGCATTGTCTTCAACGCATCCATCCCGCCCATGTATCTGCGTTGCTGGGTGGAACGGAGGAGTCGGGACCAGCTCGATTGCGCACCAACTCGCGCATGAGCGCGGCCTCGTACTCATTGACGCAAGCGGACACGCACCAGCCCCATCGTGCGCAGACCTACCGGAGAGCCGTGGCGTGCGATGGGCGGATCTGGCGTACGGGGAAGTAGCGTATTCACCCGAACTTGCGCGCACCCTGCCCATCGTTCAAGGCGTCAGCGTGTTAACGGGGGATGGGCTTGGGGTCGCTACGCCACTGGACTCTCGCTTAGGCGCGGTCATTTCAAGTCTGAACGAAGCCGGACACGGGTGCGTAGTTGACTGTGGACGGTGGGACGAGAGGTCGGCCGCCTGCGTGGGTGCACATGCGAGCGCACTCGTATTGATCGGACGAGCAGACCGCCAGGGCGCCACCCAGTGCGCGTGCTCGTTGACGTTGTGGCCACTTCAGTCTTGCCTGCCCTGCGTATTGCTGACTACGACGGGGAATAGTGGGAATATCCGCGCGCTGACTAACGCCCCGGTCTTGACGCTCAAACGAGCACTACAGGCGCACTGTCGTCGCCTGTTCTGCGAGCTTGGAATCGGTGAGGGTGTGCTCTGATGTTCTTCACGCCCCACGCACCCAAAAGCATGCCTCGTCAGAAAGCTCAGAATCCACCCGAAGACGGATGGCGACTGAGCCGTCAAGAAATTGAAGAGCGAACACTGCGGCACCTGGCAACACACGGTGACCTCGAAAAAGCCGTCGCAGAAAGCGCTCGCCCCGGCGCGGGCGTCGACGAAATGCGACACCTTCAAGAAAGAATCCGAACTCTCGCGCAGGGAACCGGGCCGGAAGTCGCCCGCCTACTGGCAATCAACGGAGTCACCGACGTGCTCATTAACTCCACTCACGCGTGGATCGACCGCGGTTTTGGGTTGGAAGAACGCGAGTTTTCACATTCAACGGACGCCCAAACGCGCGCCCTCGCTGTACACATGGCGGCCGCCTGCGGGAAACGCCTTGACGATGCCAGTCCCATCGTTGACGGAACACTCGAAGGAGGAATCCGACTCCACGCTGTCCTTCCCGCCCCCAGCGCATCCGGGACACTCATCTCGCTGAGAACCCCGCGCGCTCGCGGGATGGGACTGAGTGAAATGGAGGAGTGCGGGTCGGTTGCTCCCGTTGTGGCTCAGGTGCTTCGCGCATTGTGTGCTCGTCGTGCCAACGTTCTGATTTCCGGGGCAACCGGCAGCGGAAAAACGACGCTTCTTTCAGCCCTGCTGTCGCTTGTCCCTCACGACGAGCGAATCGTGTGCATCGAAGAAATTCCGGAACTCCACCCGGATCACGCTCACGCTGTATCCCTTGTCGAACGGCACCCGAATGTGCAGGGCAAGGGTGGGATCAGTCTGTCGGAGCTCGTGCGAGCAGCCATGCGAATGAGGCCCGACCGTCTGATTCTTGGTGAATGTCGTGGTCCGGAAGTTCGCGACGTCATGCTCGCGTTCAACACTGGGCACGACGGCGGATGGGCCACCCTGCACGCAAACTCTGCCGAGGATGTTCCCGCCCGATTACATGCGCTGGGAGGCCTTGCGGGACTCAGTGATTCCGCGGTCATTAACCAATCGGTCGCAGCGTTTGATGCGGTTATTCATATGCGTCGCAGTGCCATAAAACCCCAGGTTTCTCAGTCGTCTGACGAAGCAGAGCCGCACACTGATGCGTCTTACGAGGAACAGGCTCAGCTACCCGGGCGATGGGTCGGGCAAATCGGCATATTGAAACGTCAGGGCGGTGAGCTTGAGTGTGAGCTTGCGCTTGAGGTGAGCCAAGACGGGACAGCCCATTTCGGTAGCGCTTGGACTGACATACAGCGCCTGTGCGGGCTGGACGGCGGTGCGCCATGATCAGCCTTGTTGCCTGCTGCGTCGCAATCACTACCTGGATTCTTCTTGAGTATGCGCAGGTCAGACATGAAAAGAACCTGGTGAAAGCGTGGGGTAAAACAGTCGGAATCAAGAAGTCATCGCACGATCTCGACAATGCTGGACGCTCCAGCGTCTCTTCTGTGCCGGGTCGTTTGGCTCGACGCCACCGAACCGCTCCGTGGCGTTCGCCGCTCACACAGCTAGATGGCGCGCACCTTGCCCTTCTCGTCGCGGATGTGGCCGGCAGATTGCGTGGAGGTGCGCCGACCGGTGCTGCTTGGGAGACTTCGTGGAAACGGTTCATTCCCGATGTGGTGTTCGCTGGGATTGACGAAGTAGGGACGCCCCTGGTCTTGACAGACATCATCGGCTTGAAAAGCATCGGGCACCGTATTCCCCGTTCTCTGAAGGAAGCGAGTCTTGAAAGGTGGATACGTTCCGTTCAGGGTAGAGGGGTTATTCATGCCTCAAAGGCGCTGGATTCAGCCTGCCGTTTAAGCGGAGCAACAGGCGCTCCACTGGCACATATCCTCGATGCGGTTGCCGATGGTTTAGAAGATGCAGAGGCCGTGGAAGAAGCTCGCCGGATCGCATCAGAAGGCTCCCGCATGTCAACGCGAATCCTGCTGGCAATGCCACTCATGGGAGTGATAGCAGCGCAAGCGTTGGGCGCTGAGCCCTTGAAACAGTTTGTTTCGGGCGGAATCGGAACTGTTCTGGCAATTGTAGGGCTCACGTGCATGGTCGGCGCCTACTTTCTGAGCCACTACCTGATGGGAAGGGCTCGCGGTAAAGAAGAAACAATTGATCCTGCTCTTGCCTGCGATCTTGCGCGAGCTGTCCTTGAATCAGGTGCAGCAATCCCCAGCGTGATCGAATCGTTAGGTGAGGCGACCCGTGATGATCAGCTTGCCCGAATCGGGCGCGAGCTACGGCTCGGAGTGTCATGGGAACGAGCTTGGGAAGAGAGAGCCGCAGACCAGCTTGCGCTTGCTCTTCACTCGGCGTGGGTCGATGGGATCGCTCCAGACGACTTGCTGTCTCGCACTGCTCGCCAGATACGTGCTCGTCGTCTTGCAGAAGCGAGGACTCGCGCTGAAGCGCTCGGCGTGACGCTTGTTATCCCCCTTGGGTCCCTGCTGTTACCAGCCTTCTTGGCGCTCGGGTTAGGGCCGATCGTTGTTCATCTGATGGGCGACGGGATTATCGGACTTGGGTAAAGAAGCATGTTTTCGCCTCCGTCACCCTGAGTTATTCACAGGCCAATCTCTGGGCCAGAACTTATCCACACAATCGTTTTCGTCCGTTCGCAAAGTTCGAGCAGACATTTGACCATTGAACTCCCGGAGAACACTCGGGGTCATCGGACAAAAGGAGAACATCATGTTAGACACGCTCACGACAAAGACGATCGAGGGGCAACTGGCGGTGCATGACGCCACGTCGGCGCTCGTCACGAAAGTCATGCCGAAGGGCAACCAGGACTCAGAAGAAGGCTCGACGACAGTCGAGTATGCAATCGGTGCGGTTGCCACTGCTGGATTGGCTGGACTCCTGATTGTCGTTTTGAAGTCCGGAGTCGTGAAAGGACTGCTTCAAAACATCATCACTCAGGCACTGTCATTGTGAGTACTGACG